>DAIRFU010000334.1:0-7809 GCA_036794935.1 Kofleriaceae bacterium
CGCGCAGGTTCATGTTGATTCGGCTCGTGAAGCCGCTGCCGAGCACGCTGCCGGGCATGAGGTTCGCGAAGTAGTCCCGCGCAGTGCGCTTGGGGCCGAACCACATGAGCGAGACCGACGCCTGCGCCGCGTTCGGCACGTGGACGAAGAAGATCTTGCCGGTCATCGACTTCGCGGCCGGCAGCGCCGGCATGCGCGGTGCGGACCCGGTCCACTTCGCGAGCGGCGACTTGTCGAAGGTCGCGCGCACCTGCGCCTCGGTCATGTCGCCGACCACGAACAGGCGGGCGCGCCGCGGCTTCATCCAGGTCGCGATCTGCTTCTTGCAGTCGGCGAGCGTGATCGACTCGAGCCCGGCCTCGGTGACGACCGCGCCGAGCGGGTGGTTCGCCCCGTAGAGCACGGGACCACCGACGCGATACGGGATCGATGCCGGGTTGCTGCGCGCCTGGCGCACCGACTCGATGCGCCGCTTCTTCAGGCGATCGAAGTCCGCGTCGCGCATACCGGGCGCCAGGATCGTGTCGGCGAACAGCGAGAACGTCGCGTCGACGTGCTTCGTCAGGCTCGCGAGCTGGACGCCCTGCGAGTCATCCGCGGCGTACGCGTTGATGTTCGACGCGACGTCGGCGAGCGCCTCCGAGTACGCGATCTTGTCGAGCTTCGCGGTGCCCTCGGTCAGCATCGACATGCACAGGCTCGCGAGCCCGTCCTTGCCGTCGGGATCGGTGAGCGAGCCACCATCGAAGTTGAGATCCATCGAGACGATCGGCAGCGTGTGCTGCTCGACCAGATAGACCTTGATGCCGTTCTTGAGCGTGAACGGCTCCACCTTCGGCAGCTTGAACGGGCGTGCCGCGCTCGGTGCCGGCTGCTGGTGGCGGAAGTCCTCGTCGGGAAACGCGAGGTTCTGGGGCGTGGCGGACTGCATGACTACCGGCATCGGCGTGGGCTCCGTCGGCTGCTGCGCCGGGGTTGGGGCGGGCTGCGGCGCGGACGCCGGCGGGGCAACAGCCTTGCCGCCACATGCGGCGACGGCGACGAGGAACAGGGCGCGCTTCACTTCGCACCTCCAGTCGGGTTGGTGATGATCGTGACGGCCTGCGCGGGCACGATGTAGCGCGCGAACGCCGCGCGGATCTTGTCGGGGGTGGTCTTGCGGTAGCGATCGAGGTCCCAGGTCAGCTTGCCGGGATCGCCGAGGAAGTGGTTGTACGACTGCAGCTGGTTCGCGCGCGCGTTGAGCCGCTCGAGGTCGTAGATCGCGTTCGCCTCGGTCTGCGCGACGAAGCGCTCGACCTCGTCCCCCGACAGGTTCTGCTTGCCGACGCGGGCGACCTCGTCCATCACGAGCTTCGTGACCTCGCCGAGGTCGGCGCCGCTGCGCAGCGTGACCGTGATCGTGAACATGCTCGAGAAGCCGCTGCTGGCCTGCCCGGCCCACACCGACTGCGCGAGCTGCTTGTCATAGACGAGCGTCTTGTAGAGGCGGCCGCGGCCCTCGGCCGTCAGCGCGTTCGCCGCGATGTCGAGCTCGGCGTCGCCGGGGGCGTAGAGCGCGGGCGTGTGCCACGCGAACGTGACCTGGCGCAGCTTCGCGAAGCTGTCATCGACGCTGACCGTCACCGGCTTCGGCGTGGGCATCGGCACGGTGACCGTGACCGGCTTCTTGCTGGCCGGGAACGTGCTGAACCACTTCGCGACCAGCTGCTTCGCGGCGGCCGGCTCGAAGTCGCCGACGATCGTCAAGGTCGCGTTCGACGGCACGTACCACGTCTTGAAGAAGTTCTTGACGTCGTCGACCGACGCGGCCGTGAGGTCCTCGTGCTTGCCGATCGTCAGATAGCGATACGGATGTCCCTCGGGGTACATCGCCGCGTACAGCGCGAACAGCGCCTTGCGGTAGGGCCGGTTGTCGTAGTTCTGCCGGCGCTCGTTGCGCACGACGTCGATCTGGTTGTCGAGCGACGTGCGGTCGAGCATCTCGAGCAGGTGGCCCATGCGATCGCTCTCGAGCCACAGCGCGGTCTCGATGCTGTTCGAGGGCACGACCTCGTAGTAGTTCGTACGGTTCGGGTTCGTCGTCCCGTTGACCTCGCTGGCACCGAGCTTCTTCAGGATCTCGAAGTGCTTGTCCGAGCCGACGTTCTTCGAGCCCTGAAACATCATGTGCTCGAACAGGTGCGCGAAGCCGCTGTGGCCCACGACCTCGTTGCCGCTTCCGACGTGGTACCAGACGTTCACCGCGACGAGCGGCACGCTGGTGTCGGGGGCGAGGATGACCTCGAGCCCATTCGGGAGCTGGTACTTCTCGAATTCGATCTTGGGGTCGTCCGCGTACGCGGGGGCGGCCGCCACGGCGAGCGCGATGGCCACGAGCAAGTGCCTCATGGGCGCGACCCTATCTCACAGCTCGAGCGGCTGCACGCCGAGGACGACGTGATCCTTCAAGACCGCGTCGAGCCACAACAGCAGCCTGCGGGTCTCGGTCGCCGAGACGTCGATCTCGATGATGCGGCGGATCGGGCTGCCGGCGAGCGTGCGGGCGATATCCTGCTCGCAGGTCGACCACGCGGAGGCCAGGGGCGTCGACTTGACCGGCAGGCCCTCGACCTCGACCGACACGCCCATCACGAACTTCGCAAATGCCGGATTTGCCGCCGCGATCTGGCCCGAAGGCGTCAGCAGCGCGAGCGGCAGCCGGCACGCATCGAACGCGACCCGCGCCAGCTCGTCGCGCCGGCCGCTCTTGTCAGGACTCTTCTGCTCGATGACGACGCGCCGCGACGGACCGCCGACGCCGCGCCGGCGGCCGATGCCGAGCATGTCCATCACGGTCTTGAGCTCGTAGATGAACGCCGCCATGTCCTTGTGGCGCTCGGCGGGGCGCTTGGCGAGTGCGTGGAGGACGAGCTTCTCGACCGCGGGATCGAGGTTCTCGACGAGCCGCGACGGCGGCTTCGGCGCCTCGTCGAGGTGCCCTGCGAGGATCTTCTGCACGGGGCCGTCCCACGGCACCTGCCCGGTGATCAGCTCGTACAGCAAGATGCCGACGCCGTAGACGTCACTCGATGGCGACGCCGGCTCGCCGCGGATGCGCTCGGGCGCGACGTAGTGCGGCGTGCCCGACAGCGAGGTCGAGGCGCGCGGGCCGGTCAGCGGGCGCGCGAGGCCGAAGTCGAGCAGCTTGGCGACCATCTTGGTGCGCTTGCCCTCGCCTTCCTCCTCTGCGATCAGGATGTTCTCGGTCTTGATGTCGCAGTGGACGACGTTCTGCTTGTGGATGTAGTGCAGCGCCTCGGCGACCTGCAGCACGATCTCGCACGCCTTGCGGACGGAGAGGCGCTTCTCGCGGAACAGGATGCGATGGAGCGGTTCGCCGTCGACGAACTCCATCACCATGAACATGCCGACCTTCTCGTCCTCGCCGAAGTCGACGACCGACGTGATGTTCGGGTGCGACATCGCCGACGCGAAGCGGGCCTCGCGGTAGAACAGCTCGCGCGCCTCGTCGGTCTCGGCGACGGTGTTGGAGATGATCTTGAGCGCGAACTGGCGCGACAGGTGGATGTGGTTGACCTCGTAGACCTTGCCCATCCCGCCCTGACCGATGCGCTTGACGATCTGGTAGCGACCGCCGATCAGCGAGCTGTGCTGCGCGGTCGTCACCCGCACCGCGGCGCTGCGCGGTGGCGCGGTCGGCGTGTGCATGCCGCGCGGGGGCCGCGAGCTCTCCTTGCGGCCGGGCGGCGACACCGTGTCGGGGATGGCACGGCCGCGTGGCGACGCCGAGCTCCGCTCCGTCGCGCCCGGCCGGCCGATCCGCGTCGTCTCGTTGCGCTGGCGCGGCACCTCGCGCGCGCCCGACAGCGAGTCGCGGTCCGGCGCCAGGGCGCGGTGATCGATGCGCACCTCGGCGGAGTCGTCGACGTTGACCTCGGGCAGGCGCGGCAGGTCCTCCGGCGGTGGCGGCAACGGCAATGCCGGCGGGCGGCGGCCCGAGGGATTGCGCTGATCCGCCACGGACGAATCGTACACGAGGTACAGTGGTTCGGTCGATGCAGGAGCTGTGGTCGAGCGCGAGCTACGAGCCGCACCTGATGTCACTGCTGTTCGCGTTCGCGCCGGCCGCGCAGCTGGTCGTGATCGCGTACCTGCTCGTCATGCGCGGCGAGCCGGTCCTGCGGGCGTGGCTGCTGATGCACTTCGTCACGCTGCTGCCGCTGTTCGTCACGATCACGCTGGCGCCCTCGCTGGTCTCCGGCGCGGCCGCGACCGCCCTGTTCCGGATCGCCATCGCGTGTATTCCGCTGTCGGCCGTCGCCGGCGGCGCGTTCCAGTTCAGCCTGGTCGGGCTCCACAAGAAGACCCGGTGGTTCACGCTGGGATTTCTCGCACTCGCGCTGGTCTGGCTCGCCGTCGGCACGACGACCGATGCGGTGGTCGGCGGCGTCCGCGGGCTGCCGAGCGGATTGTGGTTCGCCACCGCCGGCCCCTACACGTGGCTCGCGCTGACCTGCGTCGTGCTGAGCACGCTGCCGAGCTACCTCGCGCTCGCGCGGGCGGCGCTGCGCGGCAAGCCGGGCGTCGAACGCCGCCAGCTCCGCATCGTGCTCGTCGCGAACATGTTCACGTACGCCGCGATCCCGGTCGACGGCGCGCTCGCCTACGGCATCGGCGTGTTCCCGCTGTCGTGGCTGCTCGCCGGCATCGGCAGCGCGCTGCTGGCCCGGGCGCTCGTCGTCGAGGATCTGCTGCGCGTACGCGCGGTCGATCACACGATGCCGCAGCTCGTGCTGCACTTCGCCGCCGCGATCCTGCTCGGCTGGGTCGCGCTCGAGCTGGTCTGGGTGCCGGGCGTGCCGTGGTGGGTCGTCGCGATGATCCTCGTGCTCAGCTTCGCCAGCGTGCGCGTGATCGTCGCGACGATCGGCCTCATCAACCGAGGGGCCCGCGAGCGGACGAGCACGCTCGATCGCCTGCTCGGGCAGCTCGTCGCGCGCGCGCGTCCGCTCGAGTCCGCGCCGCAGATCGCCGAGCTCGCGAGTGACGTGATCGAGCTCGGCCTCGGGACCCGCCCCGCGGTGTTGATCGCCGCCAGCGAGGACTACGGCTGGTCGACCGCGGCGGGAGACAAGCTCGCCGACGATCTCGCACCCGATCCGCTCCTCGGCGGGTGGCTCGCCGAGCATCGCCGCGCGATCTTCTCCGACGAGCTCGAGCTGCACGTGCCAGAGGACCTGCGGGCGCTCGCCGTGGGCCTGTTCGAGCGCCAGCGCGCGCGCGCGATCGTCCCGGTCGCGAACGGCGATGACCTGCTCGCGATCGTCGTCGTCGCGGCGGGTGCCCGCCGGCTGCGCGGCCGCGAGCTCGCGTTCCTCGAGCGCGCCGGCGTGCGGCTCGCCGAGGCGCTCGTCCACGCCCGGATGGCGCAGCGCGCCGCCCAGCGCGCCCTGCTCGCGCGTCAGGTCGAGCTCGCCGCCACCGTGCAGCAGCAGTTCCTGCCGACGAAGGGCCCGCACGTCCACGGCGAGGTCACCGTGGTCGGCTCGTGGCTGCCGGCCTCGCGCTGCGCGGGCGACTTCTGGGGCGTGTATCCGCTCGGCGATCGCCGCGTGCTCGTCGCGATCGCGGACGTCGCGGGTCACGGTGTCGCCTCGTCGATGATCACCGCCGCAGCGGCCGCTGCCGTCGACGTCTCGGTCCGCCGCTTCGGCAAGGCGCTCGAGCTGACCGAGCTGATCGGCGCGGCCGATGCAGCGGTGCGGCGCGTCGGTCGCGGCCAGCTGTCGATGACGTGCTTCGCGGCGATCCTCGATCCCGACGCGCGCGAGATTCGCTTCGTCTCGTGCGGTCACACCGCGCCCTACCTCGTCCGTGCCGGCGACGAGCTCGAGCTGCAGGCCCTCGTCGGCCGCGGCAACCCGCTCGGCACGCGCGGCAACGTGGCTGCGAAAGTCCTGCACAAGCCGCTGGCGGCCGGCGATCTCGTCGTCTGGTATACCGATGGTGTGATCGAGGCCGAGAATGCTGCAGGGGAAGCATTTGGCGACCGCCGCTTGCAGCGCATGCTGCGCCGCCTCGACCGCGCGCAGCTCACCCCGCCGGCCGTGCACCAGGCGCTCTATGCCGGTGTCGCGGCGCATCGCGGCGTCCAGCCCCGCGGGGATGACGAGACCCTGGTCGTCGCCCAGTGGCGTCCGCCGCGGCCGGCGTCGACCGAACCGGCCAAGGAAGCCGCGCGATGAGGCTGCGCGTCCTCAGCTACAACATCCACAAGTGCATCGGCGGCGTCGACCGCCGCTACGAGCCAGAGCGGATCGCCGGCGTGATCTCGGCGCAGGAGCCGGACGTGCTGCTGCTTCAGGAGGTCGACGCGGGCGTCCCGCGCAGCAACGGCGATCGCCAGGTCGACATCCTCGGCGAGCTCGTCGGCATGCGCTACCGCACCTGGTTCCCGAACGTCGACGTCCGCGGCGGCGGCCAGTACGGCAACGCGATCCTCAGCCGCTACCCGCTGATCGAGAGCACGAACATCGATCTCTCGATCCGCTTCAAGAAGAAGCGCAGCGTGTTGCACGGCGTGATCCGCGTCCGCCACGACGAGGTCGATCGCACCGTCCACGTCTACAACATGCACCTGGGGCTCGCGCGCTTCGAGCGGCGCATCCAGCTGCGCATGTTCCTCGACAGCCATCCGTTCGCGAACCTCCACCACGACACGCCGGTCGTCGTCGGCGGGGACTTCAACGACGTGTACGGCCGGCTCGGCGAGCTCTTGCGCCCCGCCGGCTTCCGCGGCGTCGACCGCCGGCCGCTGACGTTCCCCGCGTGGGGCCCGATGCGCCCGCTCGACGCGATCTTCGTGCGCGGCCATGTCGACTTCGTGAAGCTGATGCGCTGCGAGAGCGATCTCGCGCGACGGGCGAGCGATCATCGCCCGCTGATCGCGGACGTCCGGCTGCAGCCGCATCAAGCGCATCGCGAGCACGAGCAGGAGCCGAAGCCGCCCGCGCCGCGTCCCTAGCGCGGCGTCACACGTGCGTCTGGCGCCAGGCCACGAGATCCGCGTGCTGGCGATCGATGATCTGCAGGAGCGCCGCGAGCTCCGGGCGAACGGCGAATTGCCGGTGCGCCTCGGTGAACGCGGTGTCCGCCTGCGCCGACAGCACGCGGGCGTGATCGCGGTCGTGCTGATCGCCGATCTCCCACAGGGTGCGCGCGAGCAAGAACGAGCGCATCGCGATCGAGAACGCACGCGGTGAGCGCTCCGCCTCGGCTCGCTCGAGTGCCGCGCGCAAGATCGGCAGTGCCGGCTTCCAGCGCCGCAGCGCGACGAGCGCGCGACCGCGCTGGGTATCGAGCGCGTCGACGCTCGGCTGATACGACTCGCCGAGGCCGCGCGCGATCACGAGTGCGCGTTCACTCGTCGCTAGCCCGTCGGCCGCGAGCTCGGCGACCCGAGCGTCGCCTTCGTCGGACATCTCGGCGAGCTCGAGCGCCGTCCGGCCCGCACCCTCGAGCGCGTCGGCGAGGAGCGCCTCGTCCCGTCGGTTCGCGGCCGTCGCGTCGAGGGCCCGCACCGCGTCGACGTACGCGCTCCGCGCCTTGGCGAGCTCGCCCGCACCTTCATACGTCATCGCGAGATCATCGAGCGCCATCGCGGCGCTCGCATCCGGATCGCGCCGCGTCAGCGTCACCTGCAGCTCCGCGTAGCGGATCGCCGCCGGGTAGTCACCGCGCACCATGGCCGCGGTGCTCTCGCGCCTGACCTCGCCGAGCTCGCCGTGCGGTGACACGACCGGTCCC
>DAIRFU010000335.1:0-7805 GCA_036794935.1 Kofleriaceae bacterium
CTCGCTCCGCATCACGATCGACGAGCGAGGCACCGCGACGACCCTCGTCGAGGCGAAGACCGAGGTGCCGGACGAGGTGAAGCGCTGCGTGATCGCCGCGGTCGACAAGCTGCCGTTCGCGCCGGCGACGACGACCGTGACGGTGGACATCGCGCGCTGATCGCTAGACGCGCACCGAATCTGGCGACATCCCGATCTCGGCGCACAGCGCCTCCAGCGCCGGTCGATCGATACCGCGCCACACGAGCGCGTCGAGGTCGCACGGGATCGGGCAGTCGGTGCGCAGCGTCGCGAGTTTCTGGTAGAGCATCGCGAGCTCGCGGTGCTCGCGCAGCGAGGTCGCGAGCCGGTCCGCGCCGCGCAGGCCGGGCACGTTCCACGTCGCCGGGTCGTCCGGGATGTCCTGGACGTGCCGCCACACCGTCAGGACCTTCGCGGCGGAGCTCTTGCCCCAGCCCGCCAGGCCGGGGATGCCGTCGGCCGTGTCGCCGACGAGCGCGAGCAGATCCGGGATCGAGGCCGGTGGCACGCCGTGCTTGGCGATCACCGCGGGCTCGTCGAGCACGACGTCCTTGTAGCGATCCCACGCGACGACGCGCGTGCCGATCACCGACTGACACAGGTCCTTGTCGACGGCCACGATGCGGATCTGCTCGAGGCGCCTGTCCTTCGCGAGGCGCGCGGCGGCCGTCGCGATCGCGTCGTCGGCCTCGAACTCGATCATCCGCCACGCGACGAGGCCGAGCGCCTCGGCGGCGCGCTCGACGAGCGGGAACTGCGAGACGAGGTTCGGCTCGAGCCCTTCGCCGCTCTTGTAGCCGTCGAACAGATCGTTGCGGAACGATTCGATCACGGTGTCGAACGCGACCCCGCCGTGCGTGACGGCGCCCGAGCGCAGCACACGCGCGAGGCTCTGCACGAACGCGCGCGTCGCACCGACCTCGCGGCCGTCATGGCGGGCCGGCGGGGCCCCGAACCAGGCCCGAAACAGCTCGTACGTTCCGTCGAACAGGTGCGCCTGCACGCGGCCAGCGTAGTACAAATGAAGCGGATCTCCGCTGGGTCCACGGCATGGATCGAGACCGTCCTCAGCTAGTCCGTGCGCTCGGCCCGTGGCAGGCCGCGTCGCTCGTCGTCGGCACGATCATCGGGACCGGGATCTTTCTCAAGACCTCGACGATGGCGCACCTCGGCGGTTCGGCCGTGTGGGTGCTCGTCGCGTGGGCCTGCGCGGGTGCGCTGTCGCTGTTCGGCGCGCTGACCTACGCCGAGCTCGGCGCGATGTTCCCGCAGGCGGGGGGCGAGTACGTGTTCTTGCGCCGCGGCTACGGGCCGGGGCTCGGCTACCTGTACGCGTGGAACCGGTTCTGGATCGGCACGCCGGGCTCGATCGCCGCGTACGCGGTCGGCACGACGACGTTCCTCGGGGGCGTGCTGCCGATCGATCCGGACAGCAAGCTCGTCGCGATCGCGCTCGTCGTCGCGTTCACCGGCATCAACTGCTTTCCGGTGCGCGCCGGCGGCTGGCTGCAGACCGTGCTCACCGCGCTGAAGGTCCTGATGATCGGCGGGCTCGCTCTGGGCGCACTCGTGTTCGCCGAGCACGGCGACTGGTCGCGCGTCACCGACGCCGGTACCGGGTTCCCGGGCTGGTCCGCGTTCGGCGTGATGGTGCTCGCCGCACTGTGGGCGTACGACGGCTGGAACAACCTGCCGATGGCGGCCGGCGAGGTGCGCGATCCGCAGCGCAACCTGCCGCGCGCGCTCGTGTGGGGTGCGCTCGGCGTGTTCGCGATCTACGCGCTCGTCAACGTCGGCTACTTCCACGCGCTGCCGTTCGCCGACGTCGCGGCGCCGAGCTCGACCTCGATCGCGCAGAAGACCGCGACCCAGTTCCTCGGCGGCACCGCGCAGGCGCTGCTCGCGGCCGCGATGGCGATCTCGGCGATCTCGGCGATGAACGGCTCGATGCTGACCGGCGCGCGCGTTCCGTACGCCGCGGCCTGCGACGGTCTCGCACCGCGGGCACTCGGGCGCGTCGCCACCGGGGCGCGCGTGCCGACGGTGTCGGTGCTCGTGCAGGGTGCGATCGCGTGCGTGTACGCGCTGTCGGGCACGTTCGATCAGCTCACGAACGCGGTCGTGTTCGCGTCGTGGCTGTTCTACGCGCTGAATGCGGGCACGGTGCTGCTGTTGCGCGTGCGCGAGCCGGACCGCGAGCGCGCATTCCGCGTGCCCGGCTTCCCCGTCGTTCCGGTCGCGTTCATGGCGCTCGCGCTGCTGCTGCTCGTCAACGCACTGTGGGCGACTCCCGCGGAGAGCGCGATCGGCATCGGCGTCACCGCGGCCGGCGGGCTCGTGTACGCGCTCTGGTACCGGCTCCGCCGCAATTAATGCACCGCGGCACCGATTCGCCATTGCGATCGATGGCACCCGTCCTCACATTCATGGCATCGAAGTAACGAGGAGGCAGTGGGATTGCACAACCTTTACCTGGGCGCGGTGGCATTCGGCGTGACGCTGCTGGCAGCGTCGTTCGTGCTCGGCGACAAGGACGTCGGGCACGGCGATGTCGGCCACGCGGACCTCGACTTCGGGGTGGCGTGGGCGCCGTTCGGCTCCCTCAGGTTCTGGGTGTTCTTTCTCACCTTCGGCGGCGGTGCGGGCTACGCGCTGACCTGGCTCGGCTCGAGCACGGTCGCCGCCGCCATCGGCGCGGGTGCGACCGGCTGGCTGTCGGGTGCACTCGCAGTCGCCATCATCCGCAGCATGAGCAAGCAGAGCGCGTCGAGCGAGCTGTCGCCGACCGAGCTCGTCGGCACGACCGGTTCGCTGGTCTTGCCCGCGGCGCCGGGGCAACCCGGCAAGGTGCGGGTCGAGATCAAGGGGCGCACCGAGGACTTCGTCGCGAATGTCGTCGAGGACGGCGGTAATTTACCGACCGGCTCGACGGTGTTGATAGTTGCTGAAGGCGAGCGGGGCTCGTTGCTCGTGACCAAGCACGAGATGTAGCGTCGACCTTTCAGGGGAGGCTCAGGAAGATGAAGATACCGCCCGAGATCATGGGCGGCGTCGCCGCCGGCGTCGCCGTTCTGGCTGTTCTGATCGTGATCTATCGCATTCTGCTGCGCATCTGCCGGCCGAACGAGATCCTGATCTTCTCCGGCCGCAAGCACCGCACGACAGACGGACGCGAGGTCGGCTACCGCGTCGTGTTCGGGGGCCGCGGCATGCGCGTGCCGCTCGTCGAGACCGTCGATCGCATGGACGTATCGCTGATCTCGGTGCCGATCGCGGTCCAGGGGGCGTACTCCGAGGGCGGTATCCCGCTCAACGTCCACGCGATCGCGAACATCAAGGTCTCGACCGACCGGCGCTTCGTCGGCAACGCGATCGAGCGGTTCCTCGGCAAGGGACGCCAGGAGATCGCGCGCGTCGTCAAGGAGACCCTCGAGGGCCACCTGCGCGGCGTGCTCGCGACGATGACGCCCGAGGAGTGCAACACGGATCGCCTCAAGTTCGCGCGCCAGCTCGAGGGCAGTGCGAGCCCCGATCTCGAGAAGCTCGGCCTCGAGCTCGACGTGCTGAAGATCCAGCACATCGCCGACGACCGGAACTACCTCGAGAGCATCGGCCGCAAGCGCATCGCCGAGATCCTGCGCACCGCCGAGGTCGCGGAGTCGGACGCGACGCGACTGGCCGAGCAGTCCGAAGCCGCCGCCCGCGCGCGCGGCGAGATCGCGATGACGAACGCGCAGGCCGCGCTGCAGCGCAAGCAGAACGAGCTGCGCCAGATCAAGGCCGAGGTCGAAGCCGAGGCGCGTGCCGAGGAGGTCCGCGCCGAGGCCGCCGGCCAGCAAGCTCGCGCCGAGGCCGAGCTCGAGCTGCAGAAGGTCCGCGGCGAGCTCGAGCAGCTGCGGCTGCAGGCGGAGGTCACGATCCCCGCCGAGGTCGACGCCCAGGTCCGCGAGCTGTTCGCCGCCGGGCAAGCCGCGCCGATCGCGGCGGACGGCGACGCGATGTCGCGCTCGCTCGACGAGGTCGCGAACGCGTGGCGCGATAGCGGTGGCCACGCGATGGACATGTTCGTGCTCCAGCACCTCGATCAGATCTTCGGTGAGGTCGCGCTCGCGGCCGGCCGCATCAAGGTCGGCGAGGTCAACCTGATCGACGGCGGCGACGGCAAGACGATCCCGTCGTACGCCGCCGCCTACCCGGCGACGATGGGGGCGCTGCTCGATCAGGTCACGCGCACGCTCGGCATCGATATCGCGAAGGTGATCACCGGCGACACGGCCAACGGCCGCGCCAAGCTCGGAGAGAGGAGCTAGTCATGCAGAATGTCCTCATGGTTGGAGGCGTCGGCGTCGTCATCGCGCTGATCGTCATCGCGGTGATCATCTCGCGCATCATCTACATCTGCCCGCCGAACGAGGTGCTGATCTTCTCCGGTGGCCACCGCCGCATGCCGGGCACCGATAACCTCGTCGTCGGCTATCGCGTCGTCCAGGGCGGCCGCGGCATCCGCATCCCGCTGATCGAGGTCGTCGATCGGATGGACCTCACGAACATGATCATCGAGCTGCGCGTGCAAGGCGCCTACTCGCGTGGCGGCATCCCGCTCAACGTGCAGGGCGTCGCGAACGTGAAGATCTCGAGCAAGTCGGATCTGCTCGCGAACGCGATCGAGCGCTTCCTCGGCTACTCGCGCGAGCAGATCATGGCGGTCGCGCGCGAGACGCTGGAGGGCAACCTGCGTGGCGTGCTGTCGACGCTGACGCCGGAGGAGGTCAACCAGGATCGCGAGAAGTTCGCGAGCGAGCTCGTCCACGAGGCGGACCACGATCTGGCGCGGCTCGGCCTCGGGCTCGACACGCTGAAGATCCAGCACGTGTCCGACGACAAGGGGTTCCTCGACTCGATCGGCCGCTGCCAGACCGCGGAGCTGCTCAAGCGCTCGCGGATCGCCGAGGCGGAGAACCACGCGCTGTCCCAGGAGAACTCGGCGGACAACCTGATGAACCAGGAGATCGCGAAGGTCGAGGCCGAGATCAACATGGCGCGCGCGGAAGGTCAGCGCCGGATCATCGAGGCGCAGACGCGCAAGGGCGCGCTGGTCGCGGAGTCCCGCGGCCAGGTCCAGGCGCTGCTCGCGAAGGCGCAGGCCGAGGTCCAGGTCCAGAATGCGCGGCTCGCCCAGGTGCGCTTCCAGCTGATCGCCGACAAGGTGAAGCCGGCGGAGGCGCGCAAGAGCCAGATGGTCGCGCAGGCGAAGGGCGCCGCGTCGAAGATCGTCGAGGAGGGCAAGGCGACGGCGTCGGCGATCCGCTCGCTCGGCGAGACGTGGGCGAAGGCCGGTGACAACGCGCGCCAGATCTTCGTCGCCCAGAAGCTGCAGAGCCTCGTCGCGACGATGATGAAGACCGTCGGCGACATGCCCATCGACAAGCTCACGGTGATCGACCGCGAGCTCGCGTCGAACGGCAGCAACTTCGCGGTCAAGGCCGCGGTCACCGCCGAGCAGCTCAAGCAGATGCTCGGCGTCGACATCGCGGCGATCGCGCAGCGCGTGACGCCGGCACCCGCGCTCGCGGGGCCACCGCCGATCCCGCGTCCCCGCCCGCCGACCGCGCCGGGTGCGGGCAAGCCGCCCGGCTCGAACGGCTGATCGCGCTACTCGCAGCCGATCCGGCGATCCGCGATCACGACGTCATCCGTGATGACCTCGATGCCGGTCGAGTCGGCCCGCGCCACACCGATCTGCACGTCGGTGAACGCGGGCGCCGGATCGTTCGCGGTGTCGGTCATCACGAGGGCCTCGTCGATATAGAGGTCGATGGTCGAGGCGCCGCCCGCGAACGTGTACACGAGCTCCACGCAGGTCCACGTGCCGGCCGCCGGCGTCACGACCGTGCTGTCGTGATCGGTCGTGATCCCGGTCCCCGGATCGTCGGTGACGACCCACTCGCCGGTGTTGTTGCCGCCGACCCCGGCGAACTGGTCCGTCGTGTCGTGCAGCAGCACGATCACCATGTTGAACAGCTCGAGCTTGGGGGATGCCGTGATCCACTCGCGCACCGCCAGCGTGCCCGTCGAGCGCGGGACGGCAAAGTGAAGGTAGGGCGCTGCGTTTCCGCCGTCGGTCACATCGGGGGCGACCTTCGCGTCGAGCGCGTACACACCTGCGTGGACCTGCGAGCCGGAGAGGTCGAGGGTCGCGGGACCGTCGATCGCCGTGCCGGTCCACCGGCTGAGGTCTCCACTCTCGAAGTCATCGCAGAACAGCGCGAAGACGGGGCACGCACCGGACGCGTCGGCATCGGCATCGGCATCGAGGCCGACCGGCGCGTCGGGGCTGGCCATCGCGTCCGGATCGCGATCCGGCGGCGTGAAGTCGATGCGGCCGCACGCAGCGGCGAGCAGCGCATAGACCCACAACAGGCGCCCCACGGGCCGAGCGTATCACCGGTGGCGCGCTGACGCGCTCAGAAGCGGGTCTCGAGCCCGATCGAGCCCGCGTGCTGGCCGTCGTACGTCTGATCGTGGAGGAGCAGCGCACCGTCGTAGCGCAGGTAGCCGGTGAGACGGCGCACGACATGGGCGCGCAGGGCGAGCTCGAATGCCGGGCCGAGCCCGTCGCCGGTCACGTGCAGACCGGTGCCGCCGCCGAGCTCGAGCCGGCGCGTCAGCCGGTACGCGATCGTGCCGAGCGCGCTGCCCTGCGCGTGCGCACCATCGACGAGCCAGAGCGAGCCCTCGAGGCCGAGCAGCGCGCGGCGGCCACGCTCGATGCGGCCGGTCAGTGCGACGAGCGGTGCGGTCTCGCCACCGCGGCGCGCGAGTCCCGCACCGAGCGCGAGCGAGAGCCGCGTGCGCCGCTCCGCCAGCATGCCCCCGCTCAGCGAGATGGTCTCCGCGTCCACGCGCGTCTCGTTGGCACCGGGCGACACCGTCGGTGCGGGCGCCGAGTCGACGCGGCCCAGCGACATCTCGAAGTCCTCGTCCGCGGCGCCGCCTTCGTCGCGCGGCGCGGGCTCGGTCGCCGGCTGGACGCGGTTCGCCTGCTTCACGTCCGCGGTCTCGCTCGACTTCGACGTCGCCGTGGTCGTCGGGGGCGTGTCGACCGTGAGCTCGCGCTTGACGAGCTGCCAGCGCATGCCTTCGGGCACCGAGACCGGGATCGCGACGCTGTGCTTGATGCCGCCGCGGACGACGATCTCGCTGCCGATCGCCACCATCGACGTGTACGGCGACACCAGGCCGTGGCGCAGCGCGTGCGCCGTGACCGCCTTCGGGTTGCCGGCGGCGACGAGCTCGTCGAGCTTCAGCTTCGCCCACCGGCGCCCGAGCGCGCCTCGCGGGGTGGTCGCGCCTTCGGGCGGCCGCGGCGGCTTGACGATGACGAACCCGAACACGTCGCCACGCACGCGCGCGTTCGCGGCCTGCACCTGCTTGACCTTCGCGACGACCAGCGTCGCCTGGCCGGCACCGAGCCGCGGCAAGGTCGCCGGGACGACGTCACTCGCGCCGAGCGTCCCCCAGGTGATCGCGAGCGGCGCGGGCGCGCCGGCGGTATCGGCGATCACGTCGCGGGCGAGTGCGGTGAGATCGTCGCCGATCAGCGGGAACCGCACCGTGCCGCCGGTCGTCGCCGCGAGCGCCGCGAGCAGGCTGCGGTTCGGCGCCGGGCCGATGCCGATGACGTGGATCGGCGCGCCGAGCTTGTCGGCAGCCGCGAGCACCGCGCGGTCATCGGCGACGAGGCCATCGCTGATCAGGACGAGCGGCGCACCGTCGCCGCGCGC
>DAIRFU010000336.1:0-4595 GCA_036794935.1 Kofleriaceae bacterium
GATGCGAGCACCGCCGGCGTCTCGGTCGCCGATCTGCGGCTGCGCGCGGAGCTCGAGCGAGGGGACTGGCTCACGCTCTCGGTCCACAACGCACTGACCCTCACGACGAGCTCGCTGTCGCTCGCGGCCACCGGCGGGCCGCTGGCGCTGGGGCAGGGGCGCCTCCCCGCGACCTGGCTTCCGCTCGACTGGAACATCGAGGACGGTGACCAGCTGACGCTGACCGACCGGATCGATTGGGCCTATGCGCGCGTCACGAAGCGACGGTTCAGCCTCACGGTCGGCCGCCAGCCGGTCACGTTCGGCCGCGGTGCGCTGTGGACTCCCGAGGATCTCGTCGATCCGTTCTCACCCGTTCAGATCGATTCGGAGTTCAAGCCCGGTGTCGACGCTGCGAGGCTGGATGTCACGCTCGGCAATCACGTGTCGCTCGCCGTGCTCGGCGTGGCCGGCGATGCCGAGGGCGGGAAGGACTTCAGCATCGACGCGGATGGCTCGGCCGCGATGCAACGCCTGGAAGTCACGATGGGGACGACCCGGGTCGGCGTGATGACCGGCTACATCCGTGGTGACGCGGTGGGAGCGGTCGATCTGTTCGTCGATCTGGATGGCGCCGATCTGCACGGCGAGGTCACCGGGACCTACGTGCCCGACGAGAGTCGCCGGCCGTTCGACCGCGAGGTGTTCGCCCGTGCCGTCCTCGGCTCGACGTTCCAGCTGTCCTCGAAGCTCAACGGCACCGTCGAGGCGTACTGGAACGGGTCCGGAACCCGGCACACGGAGGACTACGAGACCGTGCTGGCGTCCCCGCGCCTGCAGAGCGGAGAGACCTACAACCTGGGCCTCCTCTATCTCGGCGGGGTCCTCGACTGGACGGCGCATCCGCTCGTGCACATCGCGGCGGCGAGCATCATGAACGTGCTCGATCACAGCGCGCTGATCGCGCCGAGTGTCCACTTCAGCGCCTCCAACAACACGGTGCTGATCGCCGGTGCCTTTGTTCCGCTCGGAGCGAGCCCGGATTTCACCGGTGGAGGCCCGCTCGCGCGGAGCGAGTTCGCGCTGTATCCGACCCTCTTTCACTTCGACTTGAAAGCCTATTTCTGAACCTGCCGGACCACCGCCCAAGCGCTCAAGGAGAATCATGATCTCGAACCAGTGGTACGCCATCTGTCGCCCCAAGGATGTCCCTCGCAAGAAGCCCGTCGGGATGCGCCGCCTCGGCGAAGACCTCGTGCTGTATCGCGACGAGACCGGCCGCGTCGTCTGCATGCAGGATCGCTGCGCGCACAAAGGAGCCAAGCTCAGCCTCGGCCGCGTGACGAAGCAGGGCCGGATCGCGTGCGGGTACCACGGCTTCGAGTACGACTCCGACGGCGAGTGCGTCGCCATCCCGGCGCTCGGCGAGGATGCGCGGATCCCGAAGGGCCTGTGCACCAAGACGTACCGGATCGCGGAGAAGTACCAGCTGATCTGGTTCTGGTATGGCGATGACCGGCCGGCGGAGGAGCTGCCGGAGATCCCGATGTTCCCCGAGTTCCGCACCGGCGACCCGGGCTCGTCATCGTACATCCCGCGCAACAAGCCGGCCCCCGTGCACTACAGCCGGTGGATGGAGGCGCTCAGCGAGTTCTATCACGCACCGTTCGTCCACACCGGCGGCTGGCTGCACTACATCATCACGTACGGCGTCAAGGGCAAGTACACCGACGACTACAAGGTCGAGGTCGACGGCAATCACATCAAGAGCAGCTTCATCCAGCGGGGCGAGCACGATCGCTATCCGCAGGGGCTCGAGAAGCTCATTCCGTCGAAGCTCGCCTGGAAGTGGCGCGTCGAGTTCATGATGCCGAACATCATCCTGCTCGACGCGCCGCCGTTCCAGGGCATGGTCGCCGTGATCCCGGTCGATGACGACCACACGATCGCGCTCTACCACTCGCGCTGGCTGTGGCCGAAGGTGTTCGACCGGTTGCTGCCGAAGTGGCTCCTCAAGCCGCTCGGTGACTTCGTCGCGTGGGCCGAGGTGCTCGAGCAGGCGTACTTCGACCAGCTGCTCGACATCCCGTTCATGAGTTCGCAGACTCCGAAGATCGGCGAGGTCGGCGCGAGCAGGTTCATCGCGCCCGACGGGCTCGCCTCGCACTGGCTGATGCTGCGCAAGAAGCTGAAGGAGCAGGCGCTGACGGACGGGCTGACTCGCAACATCCGGCGCGCGCCGCGACCCGCGCACGTGGCCGGCGTCGAAGCGATCGCAGACTGAGGCAAATCGATCATGATCGACATCAACGAAGCTCGCGCGACGCGAGCAGAGCTCGACGACTACATCCTGGATCTCGCGGACGCGGGTTCTCGTCCCGAGGTGCGCGTGCTCGGCGGCAAGGGCGCGCGTCTCGCCGAGATGATGAACGCCGGTCTCGCGGTGCCACCGGGGTTCTGCATCACCGCGCACGCGTTTCGCGAGGTCCAGCGCGCGCGAGGCATCCACGACGCGATCGCCGGCGGGGACTTCGCGACGATCCGGGAGCAGATCGCGGCGACCCCGATCCCCGACCCGCTGGCGCGGGAGATCCTCGCGGCGTACGAGCGCCACGGTCGGCCGCGCGTCGCCGTGCGGTCCTCGGGCATCGCGGAGGACTCGGCCGCGCAGTCATTCGCCGGTCAGCACGACACGGTGCTCGACGTCCAGGGTGACGACGCGCTGCTCGCGGCGGTGAAGCACTGCTGGGCATCGCTGTGGTCGGAGCGGGTCCGCTCCTACGGACGCGAGGGCGAGCCGGTGATGGCGATCGTGGTCCAGACGATGGTCGATGCCGACTGCGCCGGCGTGCTGTTCACGGTCGATCCGATCGAGGGCCGCGAGCGGATCGTGATCGAGGCGTGCCTGGGCCTCGGCGAAGGCATCGTCTCGGCACGCGCGCCCAGTGATTCGTTCGTGCTCGAGCCGAGGACGCTGGAGTTCCTCGACCGCCAGATCCGCTACAAGCTCACGCGCTGCACCGTGGTCGAGCCCGGCCGGGTCGACACGGTCACCGTCCACCCCGAGAGCCGTGAAGCGCCGGCGCTCACCGACGAGCAGGCACGCGAGCTGGCGCGGCTCGGGCTGCGCCTCAAGGACATGTACGGCGCGGATCAGGATGTCGAGTGGGCGATCCGCGACGGCGCGATCTACCTGCTCCAGACCCGACCGGTGACGACGACCGCGGCGCCGCCCACGCTGACGCCGTACTTCGTCGAGCAGCCGCAGCGGATCGTCGATCACACGCTGTGGACGCGGATGGATACCGGCGAGCTGTTCACCGGCATCATGACGCCGCTCGGCTTCTCGCTCGTCAAGCACTACCTCTACAACGCACACGATGACTCGGCGCGCGCGGTCGGCCTGCTCGATCGCGGCAACGTCGAGCCGTCGATGGGGTTCCTCGGCGGGCACCTGTACATGAACGTGTCGTACACGTCGCACTACCTCGAGCAGCTGCCGCCGACGCGAGATCCGAGCGTGTTCACGAACCGCTTCACGAGCGAGGAGGTGGACCTGGCGAGCTACGACAATCCGTTCGGGCACTATCCCGGCGGTCTTCGCTACGCGGTGACCACCGCGAACTGGCTCGGCTACACCGTCAAGGAGCTCGCGACGATGAAGCGGCGCTGCGAGCGGATGGAGCGCTCGCGGTTCGAAGAGTTCGATCGGTTCTCGACGATCAGGCTGCCCGGGCTGTCGCGATCGGAGCTCGCGGGCGAGCTCGAACGTGCGCTCGCGTACTTCCACGACATGCACGTCGGCTACCTGCCGTTCTACATGAACGCGTTCGGCGCGTACGGCGTGCTCACGAAGCTGTGTGCCAAGTGGCTCGAGAACCGTGGTGCGAACCTGCAGAACCGCCTGAAGGCGGACGTCTCGAACCTGCGCACCGTGGAGCTGGCGCGCGAGGTGTGGCAGCTGGCGCACAAGGCGCGGCGCTCGCAGCACCTGACGAACCTCCTCACGATGACACCGCTCGACGAGGTCATCGAGGCGCTCAAGGCCGACGCCGAGGGCCGGCAGTACTGGGTGAAGGCGATCGAGCCGTTCATGCGCGCCAACGGCGTGCGCGGCCGTCAGGAGATGGAGCTGACGAATCCGCGCTGGATCGACGATCCGACGTACGTGATCCAGATGGTCCGCAAGTACATCGCGGAGGACTTCTCGGTCGATGACGCGCTCGATCGCGGCCGCCAGGTGCGCAGCGGCGAGACGATCGCGATCCTCGACGGGCTGCCGATGTGGAAGCGCGAGATCCTCAAGCTGCTGATCCACCAGTACTCGTCGTGCAGCGAGATGCGCGAGACGGCGCGCATGGCGTTCATCACGTCGATCTGGTTCGTGCGCAAGATCGTCTACGAGCTCGCCCGCCGCCTCGTCGCCGAGGGCGTGCTGCGCACGATCGACGAGACCGCGTATCTGGACCTCGAGGCGATCCGGACTCATCTCGCGGGCAAGACCAGCCCGGAGCAGAGCTTCTCGCGCACCAAGCTGAACGAGGCGCGCCGCCTCTATCAGTACCACCTGCGATTGCCCGAGCCGCCGCTGTCGTTCGTCGGTGCGATTGGCCTGC
>DAIRFU010000336.1:4605-7802 GCA_036794935.1 Kofleriaceae bacterium
AATACAAGCCGGTCCCGAAGCTATCGACCGCGATCGGCGAGGATGCGATCGGGGGACTCGGGACGAGCCCCGGCAAGGTGACCGGGCGAGCGCGGATCATCCACGACCTCGCGCGCCAGGCGAACGAGTTCAAGGCGGGCGAGGTGCTGGTGACGTCGTGCACGGACGCGTCGTGGACCCCGCTGTTCGCGATCGCGTCCGCGGTGGTGACCGATGTCGGCTCGGTCCTGTCCCACAGCTCGATCGTCGCGCGCGAGTTCAACATCCCGTCGGTCGTCAACACGAAGCGAGCGACCCAGACCGTCAAGACCGGCGACCTGCTGGTGGTCGACGGCGACGCCGGCACGGTGCATGTCAAGGAATCGTCGTGAGGCGACCGAGGTACGCCTCGACAACCGTCGATATCTCAAATCCATACGAGGACGAGCGATGAAGGTGTGCGTTATCGGATCCGGGCCGTCTGGCCTCACCACGATCAAGCAGTTGCTGGACGAAGGCCACGACGTCACGTGCTTCGACAAGAACGAGCACCTCGGCGGCATCTGGTACCGCAACAACGAGACCGACCTCGACCAGATGAAGGTCTACGACAAGATGATGCTCACCGTCTCGATGGGCCTCATGGGGTTCAGCGACTTCGTCGTCCCGGAGATGAGCGAGCGCGTCTACTTCACGCGAGACCGCTACCTCGCGTACCTCGAGGCGTACGCCGAGAAGTACCAGCTCACGCCCCACATCCAGGGTGGCACCGAGGTGCTGGAGGTTCGCCGCGCTCCGGTGGATCGGTACTCGGTCGTCGTGATCGCCAACGGTGTACGCACGGAGCACGTCTTCGATGCCGTCGCGGTCTGTGCGGGGCCGTTTCAGACCCCGCGCACGGACGTGACCGACATCGAGAAGTTCACCGGCGAGGTCTCGCACTCGTCGCGATACCGCAATGCCGAGCGATTCCGGAACCAGCGCGTCCTGGTCGTCGGGCTCGCGGAGTCCGGTGCGGATATCCTGCGCCAGATCTCCGACGTCGCATCGGAGTGCGTCCTCACCGTCCGCTCTCACACGTTCTTGCTGCCCCGGCTGTTCGGCGGCCGCTACTCCTCGGACGAGGGGGATATTCGGGCCCACAACTACGAGCAGTGGATCCGCGCGACCAGGCTGCCGTTCCCGGTGAAGGGCCTCTTCGGCGACAACCCGGTGTCACGCGCGGCGTTCCGGCTGCTCGCCGCGACCCAGGGCTTCGCGACCGCGGCGGCGCTCAAGGTTCGAGAGGCGCTCGAGCCGTCGGCCGACGAGCAAGACCAGGACGTGGCGTGGGACAAGATGGGCCAGCCCACGTTCCCGCGCCAGATGGACCACGACGCCGAGCTGCGGCCGGAGTACATGCGGTTCATCAACGACTGGAACCGGAAGTCGCACCACAACAAGGGCAACTGGACGGTCAAGATCATCCTCTGCAAGAACGCGACGTGGGTGCCCAACGCCGTCAACGGCAAGATCGCGATCAATGAAGGGGGCGTCGAGCGCATCGACGGCAACCGCGTCCATTTCAAGAGCGGCGACGTTCGCACGTTCGACTCCATCGTCATGTGCACCGGGTTCGCGCGCGACTTCTCGCTGCTCGGTCCCGGGATCGAGGTGCCGGACAACAACGTCCGCAACCTCTACAAGCACGCGTTCCACCCCGATCACGGCGGACGCCTCGCGTTCATCGGCTTCGTGCGACCGTTCGCCGGCGGGATTCCGGCGTGCTCCGAGATGCAGGCGCGCTACTTCGCTCGGCTCTGCAGCGACAAGATGAGGCTACCCGCGGATGTTCGCGATCGGATCCGGGCCGAGAAGGCATGGGAGGAGGCGTTCACCGCGCTGAGCCCCAGCTGCACGGAGGCGATCCCATCGCAGTCGCTGTTCCAGGACGGCATCGCCCGCGAGATCGGTGCACTGCCTTCGATCTGGAAGATCCTGCGCGACCCGCGGCTGTTCGCGCGCTACTGGTTCTATCCGGCGAACCACGCGTTCTACCGGCTCGTGGGGCCGCACGCGCAGCCCGAGATCGCCCGCCACGAGCTCCTGACCGAGCGACGCGGGCAGCTCACGATCAGCGGCCTCACGGCGCTGTTCTCCGCGCTGATGCTGATGCCGCACAACGTGCATCCGGTCGACCACGTGTTCCCGGTCGACTTGAACGCTTCGTCACCCAAGCGCGCAACCGCTGCGCCGGCGCAGCTGAGCGCCGTCGACGACAGCGACCGCGCAGCCGTGGCAAGTCTGTAAACCCGAGGAGAATCCGTGATTCCGAACATGTGGTACCCGATCTGCCGCCCTCAGGATGTGCCCCGCAGAGAGCCAGTCGGCCTTCGCCGCCTGGGCGAGGATATCGTGCTCTTTCGCGATGAGAACGGCGGCGTGGTGTGTATGCAGGATCGCTGTGCGCACAAGGGAGCGAAGCTCAGCGCGCGCCTGCCTGGCATCAGCCGGCTCAGCAGGAACACGCCGAAGCCCGGCCGGATCGCGTGCCCGTATCACGGGTTCGAGTACGACTCGACCGGCGAGTGCGTCGCGATTCCCGCGCTCGGCGAGAACGCCCGCATCCCGAAGGGGATGTGCGTGAAGACGTTCAGGGTCGCCGAGAAGTACCAGCTGATCTGGCTCTGGCACGGGGACGCTCGTAGCGACGAGGAGCTGCCCGAGATCCCGATGTTCGAGAAGTTTCGTGACAGCGACTCGCGAAACCCATCAGCGTATATCCCTCACGATGGTCCTGCACCGGTCCACTACAGCCGATGGATGGAGAGCGTCAGTGAGTTCTACCACGCACCATTTCTGCACTGGGGGACCTGGGTTCACTACATCCAGCAGTACGGCATCCGCGGAAAGTTCGTGCACGACGACTGCAAGGTCCAGGTCCACGGCAATCACATCAAGAGCGAGATCATCCAGCGACACGAGCACGATCGGTATCCACAGGGACTCGAGGGCTACCTGCCGTGGAAGTCGGCCTGGGGACCGTGGAAGGTGGAGTTCCTCATGCCGACGCTGGTGTTGCTCGACGTGCCACCGTTCACGTCGCTGATCATTCCGATCCCCGTCGACGACGATCACACGATCGCGCTGTACTCGGGGACGTTCCGGCCCTCGTTCCTCGACAAGCTCCCCAGGTTCGTGGCCGACAAGGTGGCCTACTTCTGGGGCTGGATCGGGCT
>DAIRFU010000909.1:0-2173 GCA_036794935.1 Kofleriaceae bacterium
GGCCAACCTCGCCGATGAATATCGGGACGTGGATCCTGTCGGCGGCCGGCGCGTTGAGCGGGCTCGCGCTGCTCGCCAGACCCGTGCGCGGCATCGGTCTGGCCACTGCCGGCGCGCTGAGCGGCGCGATGCTGTCGACGTACACCGGCGTCCTGATCGGCAACACCGCGATCCCGATCTGGAATGCGACGCGGACCGAGCTTCCGCTCCACTTCGCGGCCAGCTCGGCGAGCTCGCTCGCGTCGCTGCTCGAGCTCGTCGGTCCGGCGCGCCGCGTCTACAGCATCGGGGCCAAGCTCGCCGAGCTCGTTACCGGCATCGCGGTCGAGCGCGCAGCGGGTGCCGTGGCTGCTCCACTGCGCGAGGGCCGCAGCGGCCGGATGTGGCGCGGCGCGAAGTGGCTCGGTGTCGCGAGCCTCGCCGCCACCGTGTTGCGCCGGTCGCGGCTCGCCGGTGCGCTCGGCACCGCGGCTGCCGTGCTCGGCCGCTTCGCGATCGTCGAGGCCGGCAAGGCGAGCGCCGCCGATCCACGCGCGACGTTCGAGCCGCAACGCCGTCTCGCTCCGTGAGCTTTGACGCGTGGCGAAATTGCGGTAGCCCTCCCGTGGAGGCCGCATGCTGTTCATCCTGCATACCGGACAGACCGGCGTGGAACGAGGGGCCCACGCAGCAGCCATCGCGACAGGAGCCGCGATCGCGGGCTTCGCACCCGCCGAGTGCCGGGACGAGCTGGGTCCCCTTCCCCCCGATATCGCGCTGCGCTTGACCCGGCACCCCGAGCGCGGCTCGCGGCCGGCGCTGCGTGGCAACCTCGCGATCGCGTCCGGCGTCCTCCTCGTCGTCCCCGACGCCCGCCACGCCGCGAGCGTCACCGCGATCCCGTGGCTGTTGCAGCGAATCCGCGGCAGTCACCTGCCGAAGCTGATCTGCGATCCGCACACCAGCGTCGCCGACGCGGCGGCCTGGGCGATGGCACTCCCGGTGACGTGCGGATCGCAACGCGTGATGGTCACCGGACCGCGCGGCACGCGCTGGCCCGACGGCGAGGCGGTGTCGCGCCGGCTCGTCCACGCGATCGGGAGTGCGGGAATAGCGGCCACCGCGCGCCCGGTTGCCCAGGCGCGCGAACCTGCCGTCCTGCCACCCTCGTCATGTCCACACTCGATCGCATGATCGCCGGTAACGGCGCGATGGCCACCCGGATCCGGGAGACCGACTGGAGCACGCATTCACTGGGCCCGATCGAGGGCTGGCCGGCGACGCTACATGCCGCGCTGACGACGTGTCTCGCCGCACGCTCGCCGATGCACCTCTGGTGGGGCCCGCAGGCGATCGTGTTCTACAACGATGCCTCGATCCCCTGGCTCGGCGCGCGTCATCCGACCGCACTGGGCCGGCCGGCCGCCGAGCTGATGCCCGGTCGCTGGGACGAGCTGAGCTCGGCGGTGCAGCGCGTGTTCGTCGAGGGCGTCGTCGTCGAGGCCGCGGGCATCGCGATCGTGCCTCTCGCGGGCACAGGCGGCGGGGTCGAGGGCGTGCTGTGCACGTTCGCCATCGATCGGCTGAGTGACGAGCTGTTCTCGTCGCTCGATCACGAGGCGCGCAACCCGCTGCACACGCTATCGGCGGTGTCGGCCGCGCTCGCGCTCCGCATGCCGGGCGAGCTCGAC
The DNA here is from genome assembly GCA_036794935.1 of Kofleriaceae bacterium. Taxonomy (GTDB): domain Bacteria; phylum Myxococcota_A; class Polyangia; order Haliangiales; family Haliangiaceae; genus JABFXX01. The sequence goes on from DAIRFU010000909.1 coordinate 1,671, forward strand.
TCGCTCGCGCAGCCCGTCCGCCACCTGTCGCGCGTGATCGAAGATCTGCTCGATCTGGCGCGGCTGTCGCGAGGCAACCTCGCGCTGCACCGGACGGCCGGCGAGCTGGCGTCGATCCTCGATCACGCACGCGAGCTCGTGATGCCCACGGCCGAGCAGCGCGCGGCAAAGCTGTTCGTCAGCACGCCACGGGCCGGGCTTCGCGTGCTCGCCGATCCCGCGCGGCTCGCGCGCGCCCTCGCCCACATCCTCGAGGAAGCGGTCCGGCAGGCCGCACCGGAGAGTCACGTCACGATCGAGGCGAGTCGGTCCCCGACCGGGCTGCAGCTATCGATCCGGTACGAGCCGGCCGCGATCGCGAGCGGGACCGATGCCGGATCGTGCCGCGAGCTGCTCGCCCACAACCTGATCGAGCTGCACGGTGGCGTTCTCATTGAGCGCCAGGTCGGCGGCATCTGCGAGCTCGCGATCGTGTTGCCGGCGGCAGATGACGTGGAGCTCGC
>DAIRFU010000021.1:0-11154 GCA_036794935.1 Kofleriaceae bacterium
GACGCTGTTCGAGGATGCGTTCGTCGCGGTCGTCGACAAGCCGGTCGGCTTGCTCTCGGTGCCCGGCCGCGGCGGTCTGGCGGACTCGGTGCAGAGCCGGCTGCGCGCCCGCTACCCCGCCGCTACCGGACCGCTCGTCGTCCACCGGCTCGACCTCGATACGTCCGGCCTGCTGCTCGTCGCGAAGGACCTCGCGACCTACGTCGCCCTCCAGCGCCAGTTCGCCGAGCGCGTCATCGACAAGCAATACGGCGCGTGGCTCGAGGGTGAGGTCACCGGTGATGCCGGCCTGATCGAGCTGCCACTGCGCGTCGATATCGACGACCGGCCGCGCCAGATCGTCGACGAGATCCACGGCAAGCCCGCGGTCACCGAGTGGCGAGTCGTCGAGCGCCGCGAGGGCCGGACCCGGGTCGCGCTCGTGCCGCGCACCGGGCGCACCCACCAGCTCCGCGTCCATGCCGCGCACCCGCGGGGGCTCGGCGTGCCGATCGTCGGCGACCGGCTGTACGGCCGGCCGGGCGCCCGGCTGCTGCTCCATGCCGAGTCGATCGGGTTCGTCCACCCGCACACACAACAGCGCCTCACGTTGTGCAGTCCGGCGCCGTTCTAGGCTGCGCATGTTCAGACGGGTTTGCTAGGCTGGATCTGTGGGGCCGGCGAAGACGATCGGGATCGACCTGTGGGCCGGCCAGGCGCGCGGCGGCCACAACGTCGCCACCTGCTATCGCCCGGTGCCTCGCAGCACGGCCGCGCGGTCGACGCGCGATCTGTTCGTCGGCGCGTACACGAAATTCGCGTCGCTGTGCCGCGACGTCGACGAGCCGGGTCTCGCGCTGCTCGCCGTCGACGAGCGCAGTGGTGCGCCGGCCGGCCTCGTGCGGCTGCGTGCCCGGTTCGGCCGTCACGTCGCCGCGATCGTCGGCCGCCACGACGAGTGCGATCTGTACCTCAGCGGGCACGCGTCGCTCGCGCTGCGCCACCTCGCGATCATCCTCGATCCCGTCCAGAGCTGGCGGCGCGACTCGACGGCGGTGCGCTACCGCGTGCTCGACCTGCGTACCGAGCGCGGGTTCACGGACGAGCACGGCAACGCGATGCGGGGGCTGCGCGCCGAGGGGCCGGCGTTCGTCCGCTGCGCCGGTCACGCGGTGTTCGTGATGCCGATCGGCGATCCGAGCGACTGGCCGGAGCGCGCCGGCGACGCGTGGGAGATGCTGCCCGAGCGCGTCTACTTCGACGAGCTGCGGGCCACCCCCGACGCGTCGCGCGCGAACGTGCCGGTCGGCAGCACGAAGCGCAGCATGATCTTTCGCACCCAGGGTCCGCGCGATACCGGGATGGCGCTCGTCGAGCGCGATCAGTCCGGCACGCTCGAGGTGGTCGGCGAGCACCGGGGCGGCACGCTGGCGATCGGTGACGGCGCGCTACGCGACGGCGTGCTGCTCGGCCGCTACGCGCGATGCGACGGTGCCGCGATGCTCGAGGACCCGTCGATGTCCCGCGTCCATTTGCTGCTCCTGCACGTCGAGGACGCGCTGCTCGCCGTCGACACCTGCAGCCGCAACGGCTCGCGCCTCCCGGGCCAGGCGCCCGCCCGCGTGATCCCGATCGCGGGCGACACCGAGATTCACCTGGGTAAACAGACACGCATTCGCTGGCGCTGGAGCGCCTGACGAATACACTCACCGGGTGCGTGTTGCGCTCCTCGCGCTTGTCCTGCTCGGGTTGACCGCCGGTCCTGCGTCCGCGCAGCGCCCGCGCGACACTCGGGATTATCCGGTCATCGAGCTCGTCACCATGGGCATCGGCAGCCTGATCTGGGAGCGTCACGGCCACATCGCGCTGTGCGTGCGCTACGCCGACTCGCGCGAGGACGCCTGTTACAACTACGGCATCGGGGATTTCCATCACCCGCTCGAGATGGCAGCCGGGTTCTTCCGCGGCACCCATAGCTTCTGGGTCGGCAAGATGAACCCGAGCGAGATGCTGAACATCTACCGCTACGCCGATCGCTCGATCTGGGTGCAGCCGCTACCGCTGACGCCCGAGCAGAAGCAGAAGGTGATCGACAAGCTCGAGCGCGACATCCTGCCCGAGAACCGGTCGTACGCGTACGACCATTTCTGGGACAACTGCACGACCCGCGTCCGCGACGTGCTCGACGGCGCGACCGATGGCGCGCTGTCCAGCATGCACGGCAAGGTCGGCACCGAGACGTACCGGGACCTCGCGCGCAAGGGCTTCTTCGGCATGCGCATCCCGCTGCTCATCACCGACATCGCGATGGGCCGCGCGACCGACCGCGTGCCGACGTACTTCGAGCGGATGTTCTTGCCCGACTACATGCGCGAGGCCGCGGAGACGCTGTGGGGCGTCAAGCCGATCCTCGTCTACGAGCGCCACGGCGCGCCACCGCTCGATCACGGGCCGAGCGGGCGCGTGCTGTTCGCGCTCGTGATCCTGCTGCTGACCGCGCCGGCCTGGATCACCCGGCTCGTCGGTCGATTCCAGCGGACCGGGCTGGCGATCGCGATCCTGCCGTACGCGCTGCTCGGGTTCGTGCTGACCTTCCTCGCGATCATCAGTCCGCTGCCTTACGTCCACCTCAACGAGAGTTGCTTCGTCCTGATCCCGTTCGACGTGCTGATGATCTGGTTTCTCTCGCCGCGTCATCGCCGCATCTACGCGCGGATTCGACTGGGCATGATCGCGCTCACTGCAGTGTTCCTGCTCGTCGGTGTGTTCAAGCAGCCGATCTGGCCGATCCTGCTGTGGCCGCTCGTGCCCGCCGCGGTGGTCGGCCTGTGGGGCGATGCGAACAAGCCGCATCTCGCCGCTGCCCGGGCCAGCGGGCGCAAGCGTTAGATCACACGGGGCGAATCGCCCGTCGTGCTAGCGTCGTCGGCCAGCATGAGGTGGATCAGCGTCCTGGCGCCGTGCGCCATCATCTTCGGTTGCGCCGACACGCAGCCGATCGAGCAAGGCAGTGTGGTCGCGGTGTCGGTCGATGGCCGGGGACTGCCGCGCATGGTGCAGGCGCATGATCTCGCAGCGGCACCCGCGCCGAGCGCCATGCAGTCCGCGCGCGTGCACGTCGAGCGCCTCGCCGGCCTGTGGGGCGTCGCACCGGGCACGCTGCCGGAGCTGAAAGCCGTCGGCGAGGTCGCGGTGCGCGGCGGTACGATCGCGCGCATCGCCCAGGTGATCGATGGCCTGCCCGTGTGGGGCCGCGAGCTGCGCGTGCTCGTGCGTCCCGGTGGCGAGCTCGCGACCGCCAGCGGCACGCTGACCGGCACCCTCACCCCGCACGCGGCGCCGCACTTTGCAGCGGACGAAGCGGGTGCGATCGCGAGTGCGGTCGCGCACACGTACGGCGGCCGCCCGGGCATCGTCGTCGAGCGCGCGCACGCACGGCGCGTCTGGTATCCCGACGGGAACCGGTTGACCGCGGCGTGGGTCGTCGATGCGTACACGAGCGATCCGGGCTCGACGCATGGCGACGCGAACCGGACGATCCTCGCGGGCGACACCGGCCGCGTGCTCGAGCACTACAGCCTGGTCGCCGACGCGTTCACGTACAGCGTGTTCGCCGAGACGACCGGCGAGAACCACCCGTTCGACGGTCCGACGCTCGACCCGACGCCGCACCCGACCGGCATCCCGGACGGCTCGTACCCGGCGTACCTGCCCGGCCCGAACCTCGTCACCGTCGATGGCCTCAACACGCTCGTCGATCCCTGGCTGCCGCCGACCGCGACCGAGACGGACGGCAACAACGTCGACGCGTACGTGGACGTCAACGCGCCGAGCGGGCTCACCGAGGGCGACTTCCGCGCGACGGTCAGCGCGCCCGGCAAGTTCGGCTACGTCTACGACACCGCGCTCGAGCCGATGTCCTCGATGCAGCAGCAGATGGCGTCGATCACGTCGCTGTTCTACGTGATGAACTGGCTGCACGACTTCTGGTACGACGCCGGCTTCACCGAGGCCGCCGGCAACGCGCAGGCTCTCAACTACGGGCGCGGCGGCGTCGAGGGCGACCCGCTCCTCGCCGAGGCGCAGGACAACGCGAACGGCGGCTCGCGCAACAACGCGAACATGTCGACGCCCGAGGACGGCATGTCGCCCCGCATGCAGGTGTTCTTGTGGAGCGGCCGCGAGGACCGCCTGCTGACGATGACGCCGTCCAACCGCGCGCCGGAGGTCGGCTCGTCGTCGTGGGGCCCCACGTCGTTCAACGTCTCCGGTGCGCTGACCGTCGGTAACGACGGCGCGGGCACGAGCCCGACCGATGGCTGCGAGGCACTCGCCGGAACCGTCACCGGCCAGATCGTCGTCGTCGATCGCGGCAACTGCACGTTCAAGCGCAAGGCGCTCAACATCCAGCTCGCCGGTGGCGTCGGGATGCTGCTCGTCGACAACCAGGTCAGCACGTCCCCGCCGGGGATGGGCGACGATGCGGACCTCGTCGACACCACGATCACGATCGCCGCGTTCTCGGTGACCAAGGCCGAGGGCACGCAGATCAAGCAGGACCTCGCGGGCGGCCCCGTCAACGCGACGATGCAGCGCCAGCGGCACCAGGAGCTCGACGGCTCGCTCGACTCGACGCTGATCGCGCACGAGTTCGGGCACTACATCCATCACCGGCTCAGCCTGTGCGAGAACAAGATGTGCCGCGCGATGAGCGAGGGCTGGGGCGACTTCACGGCGTTGCTGCTGCTCGCGCGCAAGGATGACAACCTCGACGGTGCGTACCCGTTCAGCGTGTACACCACGCAGAGCTTCTCGTCGGATCCGGCGTACTTCGGCATCCGTCGCGCGCCGTACAGCGTGAACATGAACATCAACTCGCTGTCGTTCCGGCACATGGCCGACGGCGAGCCGCTGCCGACGAACCACCCGTTCAACGCGTCGAACCAGAACTCCGAGGTTCACAATGCGGGAGAGGTGTGGGCCGCCGCGCTGTGGGAGGGCTACGTCGCGCTCCAGAAGGTGGGGACGTCGTTCAACGAGGTGCGCGAGAAGATGGCGGAGTATGTCGTCGCGGGCCTGTTGCTCGCGCCGAGCGAGGCCTCGCCGCTCGAGATGCGCAACGCGCTACTCGCGGCGGTGATCGCGGCGGACAACACCGCCGATCACGACGCGCTGATCGCCGCGTTCGCGCGCCGTGGCTTCGGCAGCTGCGCGGTGGCCCCACCGCCCGACAGCTCCGACTTCGTCGGCATCGTGGAGAGCCACGAGGTCGCCGGCAACCCGGGCGTCGCCGCGGTCGCGCTCGAGGACGGCTGCGATGCCGACGGCGTGCTCGACTCTGGCGAGACCGCGACGCTGAAGATCCAGGTCGCGAACCAGGGCCACGCACCGCTCACGAACGTCGAGATGGCCGTGACCTCGACGGCGCCCGGCGTGACGATCGTGTCGCCGCCGACCACCATCGCGCAGCTCGACCAGTTCGCGACGACCGACCTCGAGGTCGAGGTCAAGCTCGAGGGTGCCACCGCGCCCGTGGCGGGCGACCTCGCGCTCTCGATCACGTCGACCGGTGGCTGCGCGCCGACCGTCACGATCCCGGTCGCGTTCCGGCTCAATGTCGATGATCGGGCGGAGGCGTCCGCCACCGACACGTTCGACACCGCCGACTCGGTGTGGGCCGCGTGGACGAGTGCGTGGTCGCACATCCGCGAGTCCGCGCTCGACGGCGCGTGGCATGGCGACGATCTCGGGAGCGTGAGCGACACGTACCTGACGTCGCCGCTGCTCCAGGCCAGTCCGACCGAGCCACTCGTGATCACGTTCCACCACGCGTACTCGTTCGAGGTCGCCAACAACCAGATGTTCGACGGCGGCGTGATCGAGTACTCCGTCGACGACGGCGCGACGTGGGAGGACGTCGCGACGCGGGCCTCGCCCGGGTACACCGGCGTGATCGCGAACGGCTCGGGCAACGCGCTCGCCGATCGCATGGCCTACACGGGCGAGAACGCGGCGTGGCCCGCGACCGATACCGTCACGCTCGATTTCGGCACCGCGCTCGCCGACAAGCCGTTCCGGATCCGGTTCCGGATCAGCACCGACGCCGGCACCAGCGCACCTGGCTGGACCGTCGACGACGTCGCGTTCTCCGGGATCGTCGGCACGCCGTTTTCGAGCCAGGAGGCCGACGACGGCGTGTGCACGCCGACCGATCCGGGCGACGACGATCCACAGATGGGCGACGGCGGTGGTTGCTGCGATGCCGGTGCGCTTCACACCGGCTCCTGCGGCCTCGCGCTCGGCGTGCTCGCGCTCGTGCTGCGCCGCCGGCGCCGGCGCCAGGTCAGCGTCGCCGGCCGACCCAGATCACGTGCTTGACGGTGCTGTTCGGGCGCGCCGGCACGCGCTGCTTGTCGACCTCGAGGCCGGAGCCGCGCATGCGCGCGGTGAACTTCGCGTCGTCCTCGACCGACCACACCGCGAGGGCGCCGCCGCGAACGAGTCCGCGCCGGCACGCGATCAGGCCCTTCAGCCCGTAGAGGCGCCCGTTCGTCGGTGACGTGAACGCGTCCGGACCGTTGTCGACGTCGAGCAGGATCGCGTGCCAGTGGCCCTCGCGCTCGGCGATCACCGTCGCGACGTCCTCGATGCGCACCTCGACGCGCGGATCCTCGAGTGGCCGGCCTGCGAGATCGGCGAGGTGCTCCTGGTTCCAGGTCACGACCTCGGGCACGAGCTCGATGATCGTGACGTGGGCGTCGCGCGGCAGCACGTCGAGCGCGGCGCGCACCGAGAAGCCCATGCCGAGCCCACCGATCAGCACGCGGGCACCGGAGGTGCTGCCGAGGCCAGCGCAGCCGAGGCGGGCGAGCGCCTCCTCGGAGGCGTGGCTGCGGCTGGTCATCAGCTCGGCGCCGCCGAGCCGCATCACATGCTCGTCGCCGCGCCGGGCGAGCACGAGGTCTTCCTTGCCGACCTTCGCGCGGCCGAGCTCGCGCCAGGGAACCATCGACTACTCGATCGGGTTGAGGACAACGCTGTTGCCCTGGAAGATCGGGATCAGCACGCGGTTGCGCTTTGCGTCCCAGCCGATGTCAGCAGGCGACTTGACGTTCTCGATGGCAGGCTTCCACTCGTCGCCGGGCTTGCCGCGATACACGGCCTCGCCGTCCCAGCTCGACACCAGCACGTCGCCGCCGTCGAGCACGACGATGCCGTCGAGCTTGCCCTTCGGCAGCTTCTGCGGCGACACCTTCTTGCCCTTCGCGTTGACCTGGTAGATCTCGCCGCTGCCGAACGTCACGACCCAGACCGAGTTGTCGGCGCCGGCCGCGATGCCGTTCGGGTTGCCGAGCGACTTGTCCTTGATCAGCGGCTTGACCTTGCCGTCCTTGCCGATCTGGTAGATCGCGTCGGTGCCGGTCGGCTTGAAGGCCGCGTCGAGGCCGCTGTCGGTGACGTAGATGCCGCCACCGGGTGCCGGCGCGATGTCGTTGAGGAACGTGGCGCCCTTGATCGCGATGTCGCCCTTCGGCTCGCCGGTCTTGGCGTCGAACTGGCGGACGACGCTGATGTCGGCGACATAGAGCACGCCGTCGACGATCGCCATGCCCTTCGGCGCGTCGAGCTTGACGTCGTCCTTCGCGCCGTCGATCCACTTCTCCTCGGTGATCTTGCCGTCGGGCGAGACCTTCGTGATGTAGCCGTTGTCGTCGGCGCCCAGCGCGTCCCCGTTGACGTTCGAGACCAGGTAGACGTCGGCGTCGGCGTCGTAGAGCACCGACTCGGGCGTCGCGAAGCCCTCGCTGATCGACAGCGGCGACTTGCCATCCCACGCCTTCGCCGCATCCGCGGCCGCGGCATCGTTCGGCTGCGCGGCGACGTCGCCGGAGCCTGGGGTCGGCTCTGCTGGCTTGTCGTTTGCTTTCTTCTTGCACGCCGTCATGGCGGCGAGCGCGGCGATCAGGCAGAGACACTTGGTCATGCCGGCAGACTAGATCAGAAACGGCAAGACTGGCTGCTCGGTCATGGTGTCTTCGTGACGAGCGAATCGACCGCGTGCACGGGCGCATTCATGCCGTTGATCAGGTGCTTGATCGCGCCGAGCACGAGGCGCTGGCTCTCGAGGATGCTCTTGCCGGCGAACGCGGTCGACACGACGATGATGCTCCAGTGGCCGCCGCCTCCGGAGACCTCGACGGAGGCATCCGGCATCTGCTGCTTGATCGAGGACGAGATTGCATCGGGCACGGAGCCCGTGAAGTCAGTTGGATGATCACTCACGCGCGCATAGTAACCATGCCCTCACGCAGAGAACGCGCGACAGGTGTAATCGAATCGCTACCTACCGAAACGATCGATTACGAACCGTGCCACTTGCGCACAGTCGGCCACCGAAATCGTTCCAGGCATCACGCTTCTGCGCGCTACCGAGCGCTTTGTTAGCCGCGGGACCGGATCTGGGGTTGCGATGCCAACGCGGGGGGCCGAGACTCGTTGGTCGCGAAAGGAGAACGCATGCGTCGTTCGATTTGGATTGCGATGGGGCTCGCGGCGATCGTCGGTGTTGGCTGCAAGAAGAGCAGCGACACCGCCGCAAAGCAGGAGCCTGCAAAAACTCAGGAAGCTACACCCGCGGAGCCGGAGCCGACTCCCGCGCCCACGACCGCCGATATCGGCGTCGAGGCCGGCGGCATCCAGCCCGGCGATCAGGAGGGCGCCGCCGCCGTCGCCAGCGCGGTGACCGGCACGGTCGAGGTCCGGCGGGTCGGCGAGACCCAGTTCGCGGCGCTCAAGGCCGCCGACAAGCTCTACCCGGGCGACACGGTGCGCACCCAGGACAGCTCGACGGCCACCATCGCGCTCGCCGACGAGAGCGTCATCGAGGTCGCCGAGGTCTCGACCGTCGCGATCGCGAGCCGTGACGGCACCGCGGATCCCGGCTCGGCGGCAGCCGTGCTCGGTGGGATCGCGCGCTTCACCGTCACCCCGCGTGCGCCGGCCGAGGGGCCGTTCCGCGTCTACACGCCGAGCGGTATCGTCGTCACGCGCGGCACCACCTACGGCGTCGGCGTCGCCGCCTCGGGCGAGGCGCGGGTCGGCGTCGAGAGCGGCATGGTCGACGTGATCGGCCTCGCGCAGCTCGATGCCGAGCCGGTCAGCGTGCCGCAGGCACAGAACGCGGTGATCGCGGCCGACGGCAAGGTCATCGGCACGTCGCCGTGGCCCGCCGATGACTGGGGCACGTGGCGCGACGAGACCGACTCCAAGGTCGAGCTCGGCGCCGCGCTCGATGCTCATGGCGCCGCGATGACCGATCTCGGCCAGGATCTGGTCGCCGGCTACGCCGAGCTGCAAGGCAACGCCGACGCGGCCGCCACCTTCGAGGCCACCGCGGCCACGAGCGCGGAGAACAACGATCCGGCCGCGTACACCGCGGCACTGCCCGACGGTGCGGCGACGATCGATGCGTCGTTCCTGCTGTCGTCGCGGCTCGAGGCGCTGACGTGGGCCTATGCCGCCCACGCGGCTCTCGCGACCTCGCTCTACGTGCGCCACCCGGCAGAGGCCGAGGCCAAGTGGCAGGTCATCGGTCCGCAGGTCGACGCCGCGGTGCTGTGGCCGAAGCGCTACGAGGTCACCGCCAACGCGTACTTCGAGCCGCTGCGCGCGCAGTACTACGTGCACCATCCGAGGGGCCGTGCGCACGCGCAGCTAGTCGGGATCACGGTGCCCGCGTTCTATGCGCAGGTCGATCCGCCCGCGCTCGAGCCCGCCACCGTGCGCGCCAAGCTCAAGGGCCAGGTCTGGGTCGCGCCCGAGATGACGTACAAGCCGTCCAAGCGGCCGATCTGGGTCACCGCGCCCGCCGTCTCGTGGTCCGCGAAGCTCAAGGTCAAGCCGGCCGCCGCGCGCGCGAAGGTCGCGTGGTACGTGCGCCCGCCGAGCCTCAAGGCGAAGCTGCTCGTCGGCGCCAACGCCACCGGCAAGTGGACCAGCAAGCTCGCGGTCAAGCCGCCCGCCCCGCGCGCGCAGCTCGCCGCGAGCTGGAAGATCCCGGTCGGCATGAAGATCAAGCTCGCGCCGCCCGACCTCTCGGCCGCCGCATCCGCGCGCGCGAAGGTCAAGCTCGGCCCCGATGGTCGCCTCATCCGCGATCACCGCGTCGGCGTCCACGCCGGCATGGCGACCGCCGGTGACCTGCACGGCCAGGTCAAGGGCAAGGTCGGCGCGAAGGTCGGCGGCAAGCTCGATGTCGCCGCGCCGCAGGTCAAGGTGCCCGACGTCAAGGCGAAGATCGGCGTCAACGTGCGCGATCACCGCGGTGCCGCCGTCGGTGCAGCCGGCAACGCCGGCGCCGGGATCAAGGCGAAGGTCGGTGGCGCGGTCAAGGCCGGCGCCAACGTCAAGGTCAAGGTGGCGGTGCCCAAGCCGCCTCCGCCGCCCTCGATCAAGGTCCAGGGCAAGGTGAAGGCGAGCGGCGGGATCAAGATCGGCCACTGATCTCGACTGACCGTTCGTGATGCACGCGGAGGATCGCGAGGTCCTCCGCGTGTAGCGCTTTCGGCCCACGCCGCAGCGTGGCGTCGTCGTGCTGCGGCCTGATCGGCAGAGCGATCGAGGCAGGCTCGCGGCCTGATCGGCGGAGCGATCGAGGCAGGCTAGCGGCCTGATCGGCGGAGCGATCGAGGCAGGCTAGCGGCGAGCCGCGAGCGGGCCGGGCGTCTCGTGCACATCGATCGCGCCATGCCGGCGCCAGCCCGTCCGCAAGAGCCAGGTCCGCGGCTCTGATACCGGCAAGGGCGTGAAGTCGGCCGGGACGTCGAAGCGCGGCGCACTCCAGCCGTCGAACGAGAGCCCGCTCGCGTACGGATCGAGCTTGGCCGTCTGCGCGCGCTCGGACGTCTCGTCCTCGCGATGTCGCCGCCAGTTGTTCAGCACGTACGCCAGCGAGTGCCTGGCCTGCTTCGGGCTGCGGATCTGCGTGGCGTGATAGCGATACGCGAACAGCGTGCCCTTGCGGCCGAGCGAGCGATTGAGAGCGCGCGCGGCGAGGATGTTGAGGCGCTGCATGCCCGCGGTCAGCGTGTCCCGGCTCGTCGCTTCGACGATGAAGTGGAGGTGGTTGCGCTGGATCGAGATGTGGCACACCCGGAATGCCTGGTTGCCGAGGCA
>DAIRFU010000021.1:11164-12821 GCA_036794935.1 Kofleriaceae bacterium
GCACGATACGCGCGGCCGTTACGGAGCCGGGGCACGCCCTGCTTCACGCGCATGACCACGTGCACCGGGTGATAGGCGCGGAGCTCCGGCCGCCTGCGATGTGGCGCGTCGTGCTGGCCCGGCTTCTTCTTGCGGCCGGCGTTTGCGCGCGCTCCGCCCCAGGTTCGTGCGCGCAGATCGAGCTCGCCCCGAGCCTGCCCCTTCGCCGACATGAAAAAGGCATATATCAGTTTCGGCTGACGTGCAACCGGCGAACGCCCAAACTTGCGCTCGGTCACCGATGTCCTTGCTTGCATCTGCGCCTTGCCTGGCCTTGGTTGGGAGCTGTGGCGAGTGCGGTGCAGAGCGCGTGGACGCGAGCCGCGCCGCGGGGGTGGGACGCCTCGCGCCGGCGCATGGGACGGAGTGCTCGGACCACACGCCGGCGTGGCGCTCCATGATCTTTCGGCGCACGACTGCGGCGCCTCCCCGCTACGGCGCTTCGGCCGCCCCACCCCAGCGGCGCTTGCTCGCGTTGACGTCCTACCTCGGCCGCTCCCGTGGGCACGCTGACCGGGGTCGTGCGCAGACGACGAGGATCAGGCGCGTTTCAAGTTCGCCCGAGCGATGGACTCGATCCTCGACCACCGGCGTCATCTCGCCGAGCACAGTACCAATCCGGACAACGTAATCGATGCGATCAGACCCCGCAGCTAATCTGGTGCTGTGCCCCGCAATGCGTCCAAAGCTGACAAGACTGTTCGCGTTGAGCACGCGCTGCACCGTTGTCTGCCTGGCAGATGCGATTCTGATCACCGTCTCGATGCCTCCGGGCGTTGAGCACTCCGCGAAGTCGGGGGCCTCGGGGGCCTCGGGAACTGATCACCATCTCGATGCCTCCGGGCGTTGGGCGCTTCATTGCCGATCGTCAAGCGGCAGCACATGTCCACGTTGCCAGGATGGGTCGACGATCGACTCGGCGAGGGTCATCGTCGTGGAGCACATCTCGATGCCTCAGGAGTCATCCGGCGAGGTCGGCGAGGGGACCGGCGAACACCAGGAGTGTGGTGATCTTGCCGTCGTCATCGATTTCGCCGGCATCGAAGAACTCGATGGAGGCGCCGTCGCGGCGCTCGACGATCGATCGGTAGCGGAACGTCGTACCGGCGGCATCGATGACGCTCGCCATGTGGAACCCGAGCATCTGCGGATCGGAGAGAGCGCGCGCGATCATCGCGTCGATGGCCGCCCGGCCGCGGATCACCCCGGAGCGCGTGACGAGACGGCCGCCCTCGGCAACGCAGGCCTCGAGGAGCTTTGCGCGCACGGCGGGATCGTGTTCGCCAGCCGCGAGGACATAGGTCTGAACGGCAGTCTCGACCGGACTCGACATGCGCAAACCATAACGCGCCGCGCGTCGACGCGGTCACCCGCATGTATCCTCCAGGCGTGGAGCTGGCTGACAAGATCGCGGAGTCATTTCTCGCCCCGGTCGACTCCGCGCTGCCGGCTCACGACCTGCGCGTGATCGAGCGCGACGGCTGGTACCAGACGATCACGCCGTCGACGCGCTCGGTACAGGGCAACGAAGTCATCTACTCGCGCGTCGCTGCGGCCGACGCCGAGCGGGTCGCGCGCGAGACGATCGCGGGCTACGCGGCGCTCGGCCTGCCGTTCA
>DAIRFU010000021.1:12831-22994 GCA_036794935.1 Kofleriaceae bacterium
CGCCGGTCTACGACGCGATGAAGGACTCGCCGCTCAAGTGGTGCGTCGGGCCGCTCACCGAGCCACATGATTTCGGTGCGCTGCTCGAGCGCCTCGGCTTCGAGCACTGGCCGGTGCGCGGGATGGCGATCGAGCCGCAGCGCTGGACCTACCGCCCACGCGGCGACATCACGGTCGAGCGCGTCCGACCGGCGTCGTTCGAGGACCACTTCCGCACGCTCGTCGCCGGCTGGGCGATGGAGCTCGCCGAGGCGAGCCGCTTGAAGTCGAGCATGGCGCGCGCGCTCGCGGCCGGGCGTCACCTCATGTACACCGCGCGCGTCGGCGGCGAGCCGGTCGGGACCGCCGGGATGATCGTCAAGGCACGCTCGGTGTACCTCGTCGGCGGCAACGTGCTGGAGAGCCATCGCGGCCGCGGCATCTACCGCGCGCTGATCGGTGCGCGGCTGCGCGAGGCGGCTGCCAGTGGGGTCTCGCTCGCGACGACGCAGGCGCGCGAGGCGACCTCGGCACCGATCCTCGAGCGACTCGGGTTCGAGACACTGTTTCGGTCGGTCGTGTACAAATGGCAGCCATGAGAGCGCTCGCGTGTCTTGCCCTCGTCGCGTGCGGCGGTAGCCCGGCCGCGCCACCGGCCCCGCCGGCCCCGCCGGACCACGCGCATCACGCGATGCACCACCGCTTCGAGCACGCCGACGAGTGGGCGCCGCGGTTTGACGACCCGAAGCGCGACGCGTGGCAGCAGCCGGATCGCGTGGTCGCGGCACTCGCGCTCGCGCCGGGCATGGTGATCGCCGACATCGGCGCCGGCACCGGCTACTTCGAGAAGCGGCTGTCGGAGGCGGTCGGCGATCGTGGCGCGGTGATCGCCGTCGACATCGAGCCGGACATGGTGCGCTACCTGCGGGAGCGCGCACACCGCGAGCACACGCCGAATGTCGAGGCGCATCTCGGTGCACCGGATGATCCGAAGCTCGCGCCCGGGTCGGTGGATCGGATCCTGATCGTCGACACCTGGCATCACATCGAGGACCGGGTCGCGTACGCGAAGAAGCTGGGGGCAGCACTGAAGCCGGGGGGCGCGATCTTCGTGGTCGACTTCACGCTCGAGACCGAGAAGGGGCCGCCCAAGCAGCACCGCTTTGCACCCGCGCAGGTGATCGACGAGCTGACGCAGGCCGGGCTCACGGCGAGCCTCGTCGAGGTCACGCTCCCCGATCAGTACATCGTTCGCGCCCAGCAACCCTGAAGGAGGAGCCCCATGGCCACAGCCGGCGTGCACTACCTCGGCACGCGCTCTGGCAGCTGCCGTCCTGAGCGCGATCAGCCGGACCCGCACCGGCCGCTCAGCGGATCACGTCATCGTGATGGGCAAGCAACGCGCACAGGACCTCCTGTGCCTCCGGGTCGGGCACGCCGTGCTTCTTGAGGCACCGCATGATCTGCTCGCCGGCCGCCATGAAGTGGACGTCCGTCATCCCGAGGTGAGCGTGCGCCGTGACCATGTCACGTCCGGTGTATTTCTCGGGTCCGCCGGCCGCCTGGCACAGCCAGTCCGTGACCAGCTGCACGAGCTTCTCCTGGTCGACCCCGCGCGTCAGCGGCTTCGTGACCTCCTCGGTGAAGTGCAGCGTGATCACGTCGCGCACCACCGCGTGGATCGCGTCGCGTCCGCCGAGGCGCTGGTACAGCGGCTTCTCCTCGTGGCGCTTCGCGCGAGCTGCCGCGGTGTCGCGAAACATCTTCTTGAGCTCGGCAACCTGCCGTTGCGCCTCCGCGAGGGCAGCCGGGTCGCGCGCCGTGTCCGTTCTGGTCATGGTCATGGTCATCGTCGTGGTCTCCTGACCAAGCTGCGTAACCATCGCGGTCACCACCGTAACAATCTGCGTTACGAACAGCGGATGGGCGCATGCGACCTGGTCTGCGCATCGGGAGCCTGCGTGGCCGCTGCCGGGTTCACCGCGGTCCAACGGACCGTCGCGTCGGGTTACCTGGTAGGCTGGAGAGGATGGGCGCGATCACGCTCGCAGTGGTCCCCTCGGCGACGCCCGGAGACAGCCGGCTCGCGCTCGATTCGCTGTGCATCGCGCTGACCAAGCTGCTCGACCGGCCGGTCCACGTCATCAACTGCGCGTCGTACTCGGACCTCGCGACCGAGCTCGAGAAGGATCGGGTCGACTTCGCGTGGATGTCGCCGACGCTGCTCACGCTGACGCGCGAGAACATCCAGCTGCGACCGCTGCTATCCGCCGTCCGCGACGAGCGCACCACGTACCGCTCGGTCCTGTTCGTCGACGGCTCCCGGGCGATCCGCTCGCTCGACGAGGTGCGCGGTGGGGTGGTCGCCTGGGTCGATCGGTCGTCCGCGGCGGGCTACGTCGTGCCGCGGATCCATCTGGCAGCGCGCGGCTACGATCCGGCGCGGATGTTCCGCAAGGAGCTGTTCGTGCGTTCGCACGCCGAGGTGGTGCACGCGGTCCTCGACGGCCGCGCCGATCTCGGGGCGACGTACGGCCAGCGACCCGCCGCCGGCGAGCCGGTGCGTCGCGCGGCCTTCCTCGACGTCGCGCCCGAGCGCCACGTCCGCGTGCTCGAGTGGACGCGCGAGATCCCGAATGACGTGATCGCCGGCCACGGCCTGCTCGGCAAGCCGGAGCACCGCACGTTCGCGAACGCGATCCTGACGCTGGCAGAGCGCGGCGAGAGCGGACGCCGCCTGCTCTACAACGTGTTCCACGCCGAGCAGTTCGTGACCCCGCCGCGCAACGTGCTGGTCCCGGTGCAAGAGCTGGTCGCCCTCGCGCGCGAGCATGGGCTGATCTCGCAGCTGTGAGCAGTGGGCCGAGCAGGGAGTCCCTGTAGAATTGCTGCATGACGCGGCGCCGGCATCGAGAGAGACATCGCAGCGAACGAGCGGGCTGGCTGCGCGCGGCGGTGCTGGGATCCAACGACGCGATCGTGTCGACGGCGAGCCTGATGGTGGGCGTCGCCGCGTCGGAGGCATCGAAGGATGCGATCCTCGTCGCCGGCATCGCCGGGCTGGTCGCCGGTGCGATGTCGATGGCCGCCGGCGAGTACGTGTCGGTCAGCTCGCAGCGCGACGCCGAGCACGCGGATATCGCGATCGAGCAGGCGGAGCTGGCCGAGGCGCCCGAGGCCGAGCTGCACGAGCTCGCCGGGATCTACGTGCAGCGCGGGCTCGACCGGCAGCTCGCGATGCAGGTCGCGCGGCAGCTGAGCGCACACGACGAGCTCGGCGCCCACCTCCGTGATGAGCTCGGCATGTCCCACGAGTCGCGCGCGCGCCCGTTGCAGGCGGCCTGGATCTCGGCGGTCAGCTTCGCGCTGTTCGCGCTGTTGCCGGTGCTCGCGCTCGTCGTCGCGCCGGCGTCGCTGCGCACGGAGACGATCGGGGCGGTCACGCTCGCGAGCCTCGCCGGGCTCGGTGCGCTCGGCGCTCACCTCGGCGGAGCGCCGCGCCTGCGTGCGTCGCTGCGAGTGACGGTCGGGGGCGCACTCGCGATGGTGGTGACCGCCGCGATCGGCCGCGTGCTCGGGCTCACCGTGCTCTGATCGCCTGCTCGCGGCGGGCCCAGCGCGCGCGCGCCTTGTCCTTCTCGCCCTCGCGCGTGCGCGGCTCACCTTGTGCGGGCAGCGCGTCGAGCAGCTTGGCCGTCGCGGCGGCGACCTGCGCGACCGCACGCTCGAACGCAGCGACGGCCTGCTTGCTCGGCTCGCGCATGCCGCTCACCTTGCGCACGTACTGCAGCGAGGCTGCCTGGATCTCCTCGGGCGTGGTCGGCGGCTTGAAGTGATGCAGGGTCCGGATGTTGCGGCACATGGCGGGAGGAAGTGTGCATCATCGCCACGATCGGGGCGAGCGCATGGCGCACGGCGGGCGGCCAAGCGATGGAGATCGTGGCGGTCTACGTGGCTCGCGCCGTGCAAAGCTGAGGGATCGTGCGCTACCACGCCCTCGCCGCGGATTACGATGGAACCCTCGCGCACCATGGCCTCATCGATGACCTGACCTGGGCCTCGCTGCGGCGGCTGCGCGACTCGGGGCGCAAGCTGATCATGGTGACCGGCCGCGAGCTCGACGAGCTGGTCGGGCTGCTCCAGCATCCGGAGATGTTCGATCGGATCGTCGCCGAGAACGGCGCGGTCCTGTATTGCCCTGCGAACAAGTCGCTCAAGCTGCTCGCGCCACCGCCGCCGAAGGAGTTCGCGGCCGAGCTGCGCCGCCGCGGGGTCAATCGCGTCGCTGCCGGCCGCGTGATCGTCGCGAGCTGGGAGCCGCACCAGGACACGATCCTCCACGTCATCCACGACATGGCGCTCGAGCTGCAGGTCATCTTCAACAAGGGTGCGGTGATGGTGCTGCCGACCGGGGTCAACAAGGCGACCGACCTGTTGGCCGCGCTGCACGACGTCGGCCTGTCCGCGCACAACGTCGTCGCGGTCGGCGACGCCGAGAACGATCACGCGCTGATCACGCGCGCCGAGATCGGGGTCGCGGTCGCGAACGCGCTGCCCGCGCTCAAGGCGCACGCCGATCTCGTGACGAGCGCCGACCACGGCGCCGGCGTCTCCCAGCTGATCCACGACATCGTCGCCCGCGACCTCGCCAACATCGCACCGCGCCGGCACCGCATCGCACTCGGCATGGCAGACGGCGAGCGGATCGACCTCGATCCCTACGCGACGAACGCGATCATCTGCGGCACCTCGGGGAGCGGCAAGTCGACCGTGACGACCGGCCTGCTCGAGCGGCTCAGCGATGCCGGCTATCAGTTCTGCATCCTCGATCCGGAGGGTGACTACTCGAACATCGACTTCGCGGTCGTGCTCGGCGCGCCGAACCGCGCTCCGCTGGTCACCGAGGTCATGGACGTCCTGCGCGATCCGACGCGCAACGCGGTCGTCAACATGCTCGGCGTCGCGGTCGATCACCGGCCGGAGTTCTTCGCGCAGCTGTTGCCACCGCTCGTCGAGCTGCGCACGCGCACCGGCCGCCCGCACTGGCTCGTCGTCGACGAGGCGCATCACCTGCTGCCATCGAACTGGCGACCCGCCGCGGAGCTCGTGCTGCGGCCGCACGGCACGATGTACGTCACCGTCCATCCGGGCAGTGTCGCCAAGTCGGTGATCGACACGATCAACACGCTGGTCGTCGTCGGCGACCAGCCGGACAAGACGGTCAAGGAGTTCGCGAAGGTCGCTGCGAAGAAGGCGCCGCATGTCGCGACCGACCGGCTGCCGCCCGGTCAGTGCCTGTACTGGCAGACCGCCGCGAAGCAGGCGCATGTCGTGCGCGCCGAGCCGTGCAAGACCGAGCGGACCCGCCACTCGCGCAAGTACGTCGAGGGCAATTTCGGGCCGTACAGCTTCTTCTTCCGAGGGCGGGACAAGCGGCTCAATCTCAAGGCGAAGAACCTGCAGCTGTTCGTGCTGATGGCCGATGGCGTCGACGACGACACCTGGACCTATCACCTGCGCAATGGCGAGTACTCGCGGTGGTTTCGCGATCACGTCAAGGACGCGTCGCTCGCCGCCGCGGCCGAGCACGTCGAACGCGATCCGCAGGCGTCGGCGCAGGTCAGCCGCGCGGTGATCCGCGACGCGATCGAGAAGCGCTACACGCTGCCGGTCGACGAACCGAGCGGGCTCGTCGACGAGGAGTGAGCGGCGTCGCCGTCGTCGGCGTACTCGATACGGCCGTCCGCGTGGCGCGCGAACCGGCCCTGGTCGCGCCCGTGCACCGGATCGTCCTGCGACCACGGCCAGCCGCCGAACTGCGTGCGCCGGTAGTCCGCGAAGGTTTGCTGGATCTCGGCCGGCGTGTTCATCACGAACGGGCCGTATTGCACGACCGGCTCGCCGATCGGCCGGCCCTGGAGCAGCAGCAGCTCCGCGCCGTCCTCGCCGGCGACGAGGGGCACCGCGGCGTCGGGGCGCAGCCGTACGCCGGCGTTGGCGTCGAGCACGCGGTCCGCGATCCGGACCTGGGCGCCGCGGAAGAAGTAGAGCGTGCGGTTGACGCCCGCACGGGACGCCGGCAGCGTCCACCGGGCATGCGGCGCCATGCGGATCGACCAGATCGCGACGTCGGCATCCGCGCGCGACGCCCACGAATCGGGAGGCGGCGCGGGCGGGCGCGCCTCGCCGAGCGAGCCGGCGACCACCATGACCTCCGTCGTGCGGCCGTCGCTGTCGTGCGCGAGGTCGCGCGGGATCGCGTGATCCCACAGCATCGAGAAGTACGGCTGGACCATCTTGCCGGCACGCGGCAGGTTGAGCCAGATCTGGAACAGCTCGAGCGGGTTCGGCTGGTCGCGCTCGAGCAGCGGGAACATCTCGGAGTGGACCACGCCCTTGCCGGCGGTCAGCCACTGGACGTCACCGCGCCCGAAGCGCGCGGCGGCGCCGAGCGAGTCCGAGTGATCGATGAGGCCGCGCCGCACGATCGTGACGGTCTCGAAGCCGCGGTGCGGGTGCTGCGGGAAGCCGGGCACGGTCTCGCCGTGGTACATGCGCCAGCCGTCCTTGCCGGCGAAGTCCTGACCGAGGTCGCGGCCGGCCAGCGAGGCGGCGGGGCCGAGCTGGTCGTTGCCCGCGGGATACGCGTCGTCGTGGTGGACGCAGAACAGGAACGGATCGAACGTCTGCCATGGAAAACCGAGCGGCAGGACGCTGAGGATGGGGTCCGCGGTCATGGTCCTTCATCGGTAAGTCGAAAGCCGCAGGTGGGCAATCGCGCCGGCCGCACCGGACTGTTGCTACGACATCGCTGTCAGAGGTCCTCGGGTCCACGGCCAACTCGCGACCCGTAACGCGACGAGATCGCACGCGGCGGCGCGGCACATCGGTTGCCATCGCAGGGAGCGGAGGAATCAATGCGTGCTTTGTGCTTCTTGCTCCTCGCGGCCTGCGCCGGCGACGTCGGCAGCTATGGTGCTGGCGACGACTGGGCCGGCGACGCGGGCGTCGCGGGTGACGGCGGCTTCGTCGGCTGCCTGTCGTCGAACGAGTGCGCCGCCGGCTACTTCTGCAACGACTTCGGGCGTTGCGAGCTGCTCCCCGATCCGGGCGATGGCGGCGTGATGCAGCCACCCGAGGTCGAGTACGAGTTCGGCGCGCCGATCAGCTCGCAGCGCTACGTCTACGTGGCGATGACCGCGGAGGACTCGCTCGCGCGGATCGACGGCACGTCCCTCGCCGTGCGCTCGACCCAGGTCGGCGAGGCACCCCGCGACGTCGCGACGATCCCGGGCACCGACGGCGCGGTCGTCCTCGATTCCTTCAACGGCACGGCGACGATCGTGCGGCCGCAGGGCGACACGGACTCGATCCGCGTGCTCGCCACGCTCCAGCGGCTGAACCGGCTCGATATCGATCCGAGCGGCCGGTTCGCCGTGATCTGGTTCGATCTCGCGAAGGCGCTCGCCGAGGGCAACATCACGAACGTCGGCAGCTTCCAGGACGTCACCGTGGTCGCGCTGACCGCGGGGGCCGAGAAGGCGGTCAACCTCACGGTCGGGTTCCGGCCTCGCAACGTGCAGTTCGATGCCAGCGGCGGCCGCGCGTATGTCGTCACCGAGGACGGCGTGTCCGTCATCGACCTGGCCTACGCGACCGAGAACGAGCCGAGCATCGTGCCGCCGATCCCGGTGGTCGACGCCAGCGTGCCGGCGAGCGACGTCGAGGTCGACATCGTCGCGACCGGCGAGTACGCGGCGGTGCGCCAGGCCGGCCGCGCCGCGCTGCGCATCGTCAACGTCGGCGCGCAACCAGGGCTCGCATTCGAGATCCCGCTGGCATCGCCGCCGACCGACATCGACCTCGCGCCCGACGGTGGGCGCGTCTACGCGGTCGAGCGTGACGCGCAGCAGCTCGCGATCATCGACGTACCCGGTGACGGCCAGAACCCCGCCGGCGTCGAGACGATCGATCTCACGAACGCGACGCTCGGCTCGCTCGCGCTGAGCGCCGACGGCACCCGCGGCCTGCTCTACACGAATGCCTCCGTGGACGAGCGCGTCACGCTGATCAAGCTCGACGAGCCCGGCTACCCGACCGTGACGTGGTCGCTCAAGAAGTCGGTGCGCGCGGTCGGCATCTCGCCGGCCGGTGACACCGCGCTGCTCGTCAACGCGAAGATCGCGGGCGACCCGAGCACCGCGGCGACGTTCGACGAGTACATCGACCGCAGCTACGGCTACACGCTGCTCGATCTCGCGACCGGCTTCGGCAAGCTGCAGATCACGCAGGTCGATCCGGGCGCGTTCCGCTACGCGCCGGACGGCACGAAGGTCTACGTCGCGCTCGATGGTGGCGACGACCCCGGTGCGACGCGCGCGGTGCAGGTGGTGACGACCCAGACGGGTGTGGTCACCACGAAGACGCTCGGCTCGCCGCCGTC
Source organism: Kofleriaceae bacterium (assembly GCA_036794935.1). Classification (GTDB taxonomy): domain Bacteria; phylum Myxococcota_A; class Polyangia; order Haliangiales; family Haliangiaceae; genus JABFXX01. Next base: position 21,254 of record DAIRFU010000021.1, read on the forward strand.
ATCGGTCGGCATTCTCCCCGGCGCCGCGCAGGCCTTCGTCGCGCAGCGCCACCCGCTCGGCCGCGTCACGTTCGTCGACCTCGTGTCCGACGCCGTGCGCACCGTCACCGGCTTCGATCTCAACGGTCAGGTGGTCCCATGAAGATGCTCATCACGCTCTTGCTCGTCGTCGGCGGTTGCTGGGACGACGGCCGTCCCATCATGTGGGAGCGCGACCGCACCGTGCTCGGTCCGATCCCGATGAAGTCGCAGATCGCGTACGTCGACTCGGCGCTCGATCGGGTCACGCTGCTCGACCTCACCGACGACGCGCCGAAGATCTCGACGACGCAGATCGGCCGCCGCGCCGTCGTGGCGGTGCCGAGCCCCGACCGTCACCTGCTGTTCGTGATCACGCGCGGCGAGGAGGCGATCGTGGAAGGTCAGATCGATCAGCCGCCGCTGTTCTGGGTGATCGATACCGTGCACCCCGACGTCGAGACCGTGGCGTACGAGATCGGCTCGCCGTTCGACCGCGTCGCGGTCGCGCCGGACAACAGCATGGTGGTCGCCTACTTCTCGGCGGCCGGCCCCGACGAGGCGGGCTTCTTTCGCAATCCGAACGAGCTCGCGATCATTCACCTCGCCGAGCCGCCGAGCGACACGAACCCGACCCTGCGCAACATCCGATCGTTCGGCTCGGTGCCCGAGGGCATCACGCTGTCGCCGCCGATGATCGTGCCGGGCGCCGCGGATGCCACGCCGCGCACGTTCGCGTTCGTGCTGTCGGCGAACAACCTGACGCTGATCGACGCCAGCCACCCGGCGCAGCGCGAGGTGTCGGTGCGGCTCGATCTCGGCGGTCCCGCCGTGATCCCGCGCGAGGTCGTGTTCGCGCCAAACACGTCGAGCGCGTACGTGCGCAGCGACAACGCGCGTGACGTGCTCCAGGTGCTGATCCAGGCGACCCCGCCCGAGACCCCCGAGCACGCCGACTTCAAGCCGCTGCTCGCCGAGCTCGGAGCCGGCGGCGGCCCGACCGACATCGCGGTCTACGACGATCCGAACCAGCGCCGCTACGTGCTGGCCGCGACGCCGAACACCGGCGAGATCGTCGTGATCGATGCCGACACCGCGCAGTTCCGCTCGATCCCGCTCGCCGACCCGATCGATCGCATCCTGCTGTTCCCGACCGGGCCCGATGTCGCGCCGACCAAGGCGCTGTTCGCGTCGGTCACCGCGAAGGTGCCGCGCGTCCATGTCCTCGACCTGGTCGATATCGAGGATCCGCTCACCCAGGCGAAGCTGCACACCATCGAGCTCGATCACGCCGTGCGCGACGTCGTGCCGGTGCCGGGCCGCGACCTGGCGATGCTCGTCCACGACGACGCGCGCACCGTGCTCGGCCTGCTCGACATGGACACGCTGTCGACGTCACCGCTGCTCGGCGTCGACAAGCTCGACTCGTACGACTTCTCGCCGAGCGGCTCGTACCTGATCGGCGCCACGCCGACGGTCTCGCGCATCGGCTTTGTCGCGCTCGATAACCTGCACCCGACCGACTTCCGGCTCGACGATCCGCCGGCGCGTGTGCTGTCGACCGCGAACGCGAAGATCTTCGTCGATCACGGCGATCCGCTCGGCCACGCCACGATCATCCCGTCGCCGACCGCGACGCGCGCCGACGCGCTCGTGTTGACCGGCTTTCTGACCACCAACCTCCTCGACCAGGGGCCCTGACATGCGCAGCGTGATCGCTCTT
>DAIRFU010000337.1:0-7772 GCA_036794935.1 Kofleriaceae bacterium
AGCGGCCGGAACAGCCCGCGGTCCCAGCAGATCATCGGCCCGGCGCCGTAGTTGCCGGGCGGGATCACGGCCTCGAAGTGGACGTACTCGAGCGGGTGGTTCTCGACCTTGACCGCGAGCCGCTTGGCGTCGGGATCCAGCGACGGCTCCTTGGGCACCGCCCACGAGCACAAGACGCCGTCGATCTCGAGCCGCAGATCCCAGTGCATGCGCGTGGCGTCGTGCTGGTGGACGACGAACATGCGGGGCCCCTTGCCCGACATGCCGGGGCTGCTGGCCATCGGTTCAGGTGTGCTGCCGCCCTCGCGCTTGGCACGGTAAGCATCCAGACCTTCGTCTTTGGGATCGTTCACGGCTGCCCGGTACAATTTAATTCATGCCCGCTCGTTCCATCGGTACGGCCACCATTTCGTTCGGCCTGGTCTCCATTCCGACCAAGCTCTACACGACGAACGAGACGTCGGGTGACATCCACTTCAACATGCTCCACGACGCCGATGGGGCCCGGCTGCGCCAGCAGTACATCTGTACGAAATGCAACGAGGTGGTCGACCGCGAGCACACGGTGAAGGGGTACGAGCACACCAAGGGCCAGTACGTCGTGTTCACTCCCGACGAGCTCAAGGCGCTCGACGCGGTCGCGACCCAGACCATCGCGCTGGAGGAATTCGTACCCGCCTCGGCGGTCGACCCGCTGTACGTCGAGAAGAGCTACTACCTCGGGCCCGACAAGGGCGGCGAGCGCGCCTACAAGCTGATCCGCGACGCCATGCTCGAGACCGACCTCGTCGGCGTCGCCTCGTACTCGGCGCGCGGCAAGCAGTACGTCGTGTGCCTGCGTCCGTTCCAGGAGGGGCTGATCCTGCACCAGCTCCGCTACGCGCAGGAGGTCAAGCCGTGGACCGAGGTGCCGATGCCGGAGCTACCCGAGCTCAAGCCCGCCGAGCTCGGCCTCGCGAAGCAGATCATCCAGCAGATCGCGCACGAGACGTTCTCGCCGGAGCAGTACAAGGACGAGGTGCAGGAGCGGATGATGCACCTCATCAACCAGAAGGTCGAAGGCCAGGAGATCACGCTCGCGCCCGAGGCGCCGGCCGGCAAGGTCATCGATCTGATGGAGGCGCTCAAGGCCAGCCTCGGCATGGCACCGACGGACGACCGCAAGGGCGCGCTCCCCGCCGAGGCGAAGGAGCAGGCGGCGCCCAAGAAGAAGGCCGCGTCCAAAAAGAAGTAGCGCTAGAGTCGCCGGGTGCCGGAGCTGCCTGACGTCACCGTCTACGTCGAGCGGCTCGCCGCGCTCACCATCGGCAAGCCGCTCGAGGCGATCCGGATCGCGAGCCCGTTCGTGCTGCGCACGGTCTCCCCCTCGCCGCGCGAGCTCGCCGGCGCGAGCGTGGTCGGCGTCGAGCGCCTCGGCAAGCGCATCGTGATCGCGATGGCCGGCGATCGATACATCGTGATTCACCTGATGATCGCGGGCCGGCTGCGCTGGAAGAAGCGCGGCGACAAGGTGCCGAACAAGGTCGGCCTCGCGGCGTTCGATTTCCCGAACGGCACGCTGATCTTCACCGAGGCATCGCCGAAGAAGCGTGCGTCGCTGCACCTCGTCGCCGGCCGCGCCGCGCTCGCCGAGTTCGATCGCGGCGGCCTCGACGTGCTCGGCTCGCCGACCGCCGCGTTCGCGGAGCGCCTGCGCAGCGAGCGCCACACGATCAAGCGCGCGCTCACCGATCCGACGCTGTTCGATGGCATCGGCAACGCGTACTCCGACGAGATCCTGCACGCGGCGAAGCTGTCGCCGTTCCGGATGACGTCGTCGATCACCGACGACGAGGTCCGCACGCTGCACCGCGCGTCGATCGCGACGCTGACCCGCTACACGCAGACGCTGCGCGACGAGGTCGGTGACGGCTTCCCGGACAAGGTCACCGCGTTCCGGCCCGAAATGGCGGTGCACGGCAAGTACGGCCAGCCCTGCCCGGTCTGCGGCACCAAGGTGCAGCGCATCGTCTACGCCGACAACGAGGCGAACTACTGCCCGACGTGCCAGACCGAAGGCCGCCTGCTCGCCGATCGCTCGCTGTCGCGGCTGCTCAAGGACGACTGGCCCAGGACGCTCGAGGAGCTCGAGGAGCGCAGGCGAGCGAAGCCGTAGGCCTACACCGCGGGCCGCAGAGGCTTGGGAGATTTTTAGATCGAGCCCGTCCCCGGTGCGTATTCCCGGGAACATGAGGAAGAGACTCGCCGGATTCTTGCTTGCCGCGGCGCTGGTCGGCTGCGGCCCCAGGCACGCGTCGTTCGTGAAGGTCGACAACGTCGCGCTCGGCCGCGTCGTCGTGTATCGCAACGGTGTCGCGTTCTACGAGCGGCGCGCCACCGTGACCGGCGGCACGCTGACGGTCAGCGTGCCCCGCGATCGCGTCGACGACTTCCTCAAGTCGCTGACCGTCGTCGACGCGCTGAGCGGCAAGCCGCTGCCGGTCTCGATCCCGCGCCAGCAGGCCGACGGCGGCAACTACCTCGTGATGAAGCTCCAGCTGCCGACGAAGGACAAGGCCGATGTCGTGCTGACCTATGTCACCGAGTCGCCCTCGTGGAAGCCGAGCTACCGGGTCGTCGTCGGCGACAAGGGCAAGGTCATGCTCGAGGGCTGGGCGATCGTCGACAACACGAGTGGCGAGGACTGGAAGGGCGTGAAGATCGGCGTCGGCTCCTCGTCGGCGCTGTCGTTCAAGTACGACCTGTGGAGCGTGCGCCAGGTCCAGCGCGAGACGCTCGCCGCCGAGGAGAAGTTCGCGATCGCGCCGCCGACCGGGGTCTCGCCGTACGGCGCCCAGGGACCGGGGACCGCAGGCGGCGAGGCGGTGCTCACCGAGCTCGGCGCCGACGAGATCCGGCTGCCCGAAGGGCACCCCGGCAATGCCGACTCGACGCGCGTCGCGGTGACGCAGCCGGCGCCTCCCCCCACGCTCGTGCCGGGCGTGGCGGCCGGCGCGGCGCCGGACATGGACGAGGAGCGGGTCTACCAGGCCGAGTCGATCTCGCTGTCCGGAAGCTCCGGCGGCGGCCGGGGCGGTGGCCGGTACCGGCCGTCGAAGGTGACCCGCAGGCGGCACGCGAAGGCCGAGAAGGCGAAGGACGCGCCCGCGCCGGCCACGAGCGCGCCGGCACGCGATCAGCAGCGCGTTGCGACCGGCGACCAGAAGATGCGCGTCGTGTCCCAGCAGCTCGTGAGCTCCGACAAGCTCATCGTGGTCGAGGGCAATGCCGACGCGAACCGCGCCGGCGCCGAGAGCCGCGCGAACGATCGCGCGAACATCGTCAAGAATCAGCTCATCGATCAGGGCGTCGCACCGGCGCGTATCAAGATCGTCACGAACATCACGCCGGGCAACAGCGAGCGTGTGCGGCTGATCGCGAAGACGCCGAGTCCAGCCGAGCAACTGGCGAAGGCACGTCCCGTCGATCTCGACGCGCAACCGGTCGGCGAGAGCCACTTCACGAACCCGACGCCGATGACGGTCGAGCGCGGCTCGAGCGCGATGGTGTCGATGGTGCGTCAGGAGACCGAGGGCGAGGTCGTGTACCTGTACTCGCCGGAGGGCGAGCGCGGCAACATGAACTTCGCGTTCCGCGCCGTGCGGTTCAAGAACCCGACGACGTCGACGCTCGAGACCGGCCCGGTCACGGTGTACGGCGAGGAGCGCTTCATCGGCGAGGGCCTCACCGAGCCGATCCCACCGAAGTCGTCCGCGGTCGTGCCGTACGCGCTCGACCGCCAGATCGTCGTCGAGCGCGACACCGACGAGGAGAACAAGCTCGCGAAGCTCGTCACGCTCGAGCGCGGCATCCTGACCGCCGAGGTCCAGCACATCCGGCGCCAGAAGATGACGATCACGAACCGGCTGAACCAGATCGCGAAGGTCTACATCCGCCACACCGTGAACAAGGGCTGGACGCTGATCGAGGCACCGCCCGCGTTCGAGCGCGTCGGCGAGGCGCACCTGTTCGAGGTCCACCTCAAGGCTGGCGAGACGAAGGTCGTCGAGATCGCGGAGGCGACGCCGATCGAGCGCACGCTCGATCTCAACGCCGAGGTCACGCTCGACATGCTGAAGGTCTACGTCCAGGCGCCCGAGGGCTCCCCCGAGCTCAAGGCGAGCCTGCAGAAGCTGCTCGGCATCCACAACCGGCTCGTCGATCTGGCCGAGGAGCAGCAGAGCCTCGAGCGCCGGCTCCGCGACTACCGCGAGCGCATGGACGAGCTGCACGCGCAGATCGTGACGCTACAGGCGGTGAGGACCGGCGGCGACCTGATGACGCACCTCAAGTCGAAGATGAAGGACATCTCCGAGCGCGTGCAGAAGTCGACGATCGCCAAGGTCGATGCCGAGGAGAAGATGATGCTGACGCGCGTGCAGTTTCAGGACACGCTCGCCGAGCTGACGCTGCCGGATGTGACGAAGACCGCAGGTGCGGCGATTGCCACCCCGGCCGCGATCAAGCTCGTCAAGTGATGCTAGCGTTTGCGCATGAAGCGACTGCTCTGGCTCGCGCTCGTGCTCGCGGCCTGTGGTGACGACGGGGCCACGTTCCAGGATGCAGCGATCGATGCACCGCCCGATCCGTGCGCGCCCGAGATGCAATTCACCGGCGAGTACGTCGACTGGGACTCGACCGAGTCCGCCTTCATGGGCGTGTTCGGCGCCCACTTCACGCTCCAGGGCGACGCGGCGAAGACGACGATGACCGCGCCGAACGGGCGCTTCATCCTCTGCCTCCCGGCCGCCGATGGCCTGGTCGACGTCGAGCCGATGGCCGGCTCCGACTACGTGGGTGGCACGGTCGTCGTCGACAAGATGGTGGTCCAGAGCCGCGCGATGCTCAGCTACCGCTCGTTCACGGCCACGCGTGCAGCGGACTTCGGGTTCGATGCCGGCCAGGCGCACGTCTACGTCCATGTCGATGGCGACGCGCGCACGGTGACGACCGCCGCCGCGCCGGGCGTTCAGAAGACGTTCGACGGCGCGACGTGGACCGACGGCAACTCCGGGACCGACATCTACCTCGGCAACATCGCTGGCACCTCGACGTCGCTCACGGTCAGCGGCGGCGACGCGATCGGCGCCGGCACGATCCCGCTCGTGGCGGGCGAATTCACGTACGTCACGATCGTCGCGAAGTGAGCGCGCGCTAGGCGAGCGCGGCGAGCAGCTCGTCGGGTGTGTGAACGAGGTGATCGGGCCGCGCGTCGGCGAGCACGCCGACCGGCCGCATCCCCCAGCTCACCGCGATGCTCTGCGCACCGGCGGCACGCGCGGTCGCGATATCGACCTCGGAGTCACCGACCATGACGCACGCGCCTGCCTCCACCGCGAGGCCGGTGGCGACCGCGCGCAGTGCCTGGCCATCGGGTTTGCGTGGACGCTCGGGGTGCGCTCCGACGATGGCCGCGAATGGCCAGCGCGCGAGCAAGGTCTTGCAGACGTCGACGGTGAGATCGTGCGGCTTGTTCGACAGCACCGCGAGTCGGAAGCGCGGCGCGAGCGCGTCGAGCACGCGATCGAGACCGGCGTAGAGCTGGCTCTCGATCACGGGACGTGCCTGGTAGCGCGCGCGCAGGGTCGCGAGCACCGGCGCGACGAGATCGGTGCGGGGCACCGCGCGCCTCACGAGCTGCTCGACGCCGTAGCCGACCCACTCGGCGATCTCGTCGCGGCCGCGTGGCGCGAGGCCGTGATCGCAAAGGGAGGCGTTGAGGTGGGCGACGATATCGGGGAGGCTATCGACGAGCGTGCCGTCGAGATCGAAGATCACCGCGTGCGTGTCTCGGCGCATCGCGAGGTTCTAGCACGCACCGCGATCAGCGGCGGCCATGCGTCGTGCGCTCCTCGCCGTGCTTCGCGCTGCGCCGCTCCGCGGGCTTCTCGTAGGTGCCGATCAGCTCGCCTTGCGCGAGGATGTGCCCCTTCATCGCCGCGAGCAGCTCGAGCTTCGTGATGCCCGGCGCGTCGAGCGCGATGTCGAGCGCGTAGATCTTGAAGAAGTAGCGGTGGCGACCGATCGGCGGGTTCGGGCCGCCCCAGCCACGCTGGCCCCAGTCGTTCGTACCCTGGACCGCACCGTCGGGGAGCGTGTTGCCGCCGGCCAGCGACGTCGTCGTCGCCGGGATGCCGGTGACGACCCAGTGCACCCACGTCCGCTCCGGTGCATCCGGGTTCGGCGCGTCGGGATCATCGACGATGATCGCGATGCTCTTCGTGCCCTCGGGCGGCGCGGTCCACGCGAGCGGCGGCGCGATGTTGTCGCCATCCGACGTGAACTGCGGTGGGATCGAGCCGTTCATCCCGAACGCCGACGACTCGACCTGGAGCGTCAGCGGCATCTGATGAGTCTCCGATTTCGGCTGCATGAAGAACGCTACCGCCGCGCTGGGTACCCGGCGACGGGGAATCTTTCTGATAGTGTTCTGCCGGTGAAGATCGCCTGCATCGGCGGCGGACCCGCGGGCCTGTACCTGGGAATCCTCGTCAAGCGCAGTGCGCCCGAGCACGAGGTCGTCATCTACGAGCGCAACCGCGCGAACGACACGTTCGGATTCGGCGTCGTGTTCAGCGACGCGACGCTCGGCAACCTCGCGGCCGCCGATCCGGAGACGCACGCACAGATCACCGCGCGGTTCGCGCGCTGGGAGGACATCGAGATCCACGTCGGCGGCGAGATCCTGCGCTCGACGGGCCACGGCTTCTGCGGACTCGAGCGCAAGATGCTGCTCCAGATCCTGCAGGCGCGCGCGAAGGAGCTCGGCGTGCGCGTCGAGTACGAGCGCGAGATCGGCTCGCTCGCCGACGTGAAGGCAGATGTGGTGATCGCGTGCGACGGCGCCGCGAGCTCGGTGCGCGACTCGCTCGCCGCCGAGCTCCAGCCAGACGTCGACGTGAGGCCGAACAAGTTCGTGTGGCTCGGCTGCACGGTGCCGTACCAGGCGTTCACGTTCATCTTCAAGCAGACGCCGTTCGGCCTGTTCCGTGTCCACGCGTATCGCTACCAGGCGACGGGCTCGACGTTCATCGTCGAGTGCCGCGAGGACACGTGGCGCGCCGCCGGGCTCGATCGCGCCGACGAGGACCGCACGCTCGCGATCCTCGGCGACGTGTTCGCGGCCGAGCTCGGCGAGCACGAGCTGATCAAGAACCGCTCGATCTGGCGCAACTTCCCGACCGTGCGCTGCGGATCGTGGCACGCGGGCAATGTCGTGCTGCTCGGCGACGCCGCGCACACCGCGCACTTCTCGATCGGCTCGGGCACCAAGCTCGCGATGGAGGACGCGATCGTGCTGCGCGACGAGCTGCTCGCGACCCGCGACGTCCCGGCCGCGCTCGCTGCCTACGAGGCCAGGCGTCGCCCCGAGGTCGAGGCGCTCCAGGCCGCGGCGCAGGCGAGCCTCGAGTGGTTCGAGGGCACCGAGCGCTACCTCCAGATGGCACCGGTCCAGTTCACGTACAGCCTGATGACGCGCAGCCTGCGCGTCTCGCACGCATCCGTCGCGCGCCGCGATCCGCACCTCGCGCGCGGGGTCGCGCGGCTGCTCGCCGCCTCGGTCGGCATCACGAGCGATCCACCGCCGCCACCGATCGCGCTGCCCTGCCCGCTCGGCGATCGCCGGGCCGCGTCTCGCCTCGTCGTCGCCTCTCTCGCGGCCACCGCGAGCGAGGACGAGCGCGTGGTCCACGTCGGCGAAGGCCTCGCCGGCGACGACGAGCTCGTGGCGC
>DAIRFU010000338.1:0-7766 GCA_036794935.1 Kofleriaceae bacterium
CCCGCCGTAGTCACAGAAGAACGGCGGCTGCATGCGCACCGTGTCGCCGCCGGCACCGAACAGGTCCCCCAGGAGCCGCCGGCGCTCGCCCTGCGCGGCCTCGGCGCTCGCGTTGAGGGCCTGGCACAGATCGCGCGCGCACGCCCGGGCGGCCACGAGCTCCGGATCCAGGGCGTCGTAGAGCTCACCGGCGAGCATCCTGTCGCGTTCGGTTCGCATGCGCGAACCATACGGTGCGGATCCGGATCAGCCGAGCGATCGGCTCAGGCGGGCCGCGCACCGACGCGCGCGAACTCTTCTGTGATGGGCGCCCAGGTCTCGGGCGGCGGGATGTGCGGGAAGCTGTGGGTCGCGCCGGTCTTCGCCCACGGCAGGGCCTCGGCCGTGCTGGTCTCGACGAACGGGACGAACCAGCCGGCATTGTCGAGCATGGTCGCGCGCACGTTGACGAACGCGTCCATGCCGCTCGGCCGCGTGAACAGCCAGCTCTTGCAGTGGTCGCAGTGGAAGTGGCGATCGGGGCCGTGGATGCCGCCAATGACCGGCTCCCCGGCCGTGACCTCGAAGCCGCTCGCGGGGACCAGCAGGCTCAGCGAGAACGCGCTGGCGGTCATGCGCTGGCAGCCGCGGCAGTGGCACGCCATCGTCACGATGGGCGGCGCGGTGACGCGCATGCGGATCCGCTCGCAACGACACGCCGCGGTCCACGGCAGCTTCCAGTCGCTCATGGGCGAGACTCTACCCTGCCCCATGGCACCTGGCTGGAAACCGACGGCTCGCCGGCGTGTCACCTTTGCAGCGGCAGCGGCCACCATAGGCATCCCGATGAGCGCTCCCGAACCGAGTGACCCCGAGCTGGTCCGCCGCAGCCTGGCCGGCGAGGCGAGCGCGTTCGCGCAGCTGGTCGAGAAGCACCAGCGGCTCGTGTTCGGGGTCGCGCTCAGCGGCGCACGCGACGTCGCGCAGGCCGAGGATGTCGCGCAACAGGCGTTCGTCGAGGCGTGGCGCGAGCTCCCCCGCCTGCGCGACCACGGTCGGGTGGGCTCGTGGATCGCCGGGATCGCGCGCAACCTCGCGCGCGGTTGGTCGCGCGGCCGGACGCGCCGGCGCAAGCGCGAGCAGGCCGCACTGCACGCGCAGCAGGCGACGGTGGAGACGCCGCTCGACAGCGCACTCGAGCGCGAGACCCGCTCGCTGGTCCGCGGCGCGCTCGACGAGATCCCGGCGGCGTACCGCGAGGTGCTCGTCCTCTATTACATGCAGGGGCGCTCCGCCGCCGAGGTGGCGACGACGCTCGGGATCAGCGTGGATCTCGTCAAGCAGCGCCTGTCTCGCGGCCGGCGCGCGCTGCGCGGCTCGCTCGAGGATCACGTCGAGTCCACGCTCGAGCAGCTCGGTCCGAGCAAGGCATTCACCGCGACCGTGATGGTCGCGGTCGGCACGGCCATGACACGGCAGGCCGCCGCGGCGAATGCGGCGAGCACGGCCGGAAAGGTGATGTTCGGTATGTCGACAGGCAAGATCGCCGCGACGGGCGCGGCACTGGTGATCGTCGCGGGCCTCGGCTGGTACAGCATGTCCTCGGGCCCGAGCGATCCCGCGCAGCCGCCGGCAACGACGCACGCGACGGCGGCAGCCAGCGCCGTGCCGGGTGCCGCGACGCATGCCTCGCCTCCACCCGAGCGCCGGGCCGTGCGCCGGCTCGCCAGCGCCGACGCGCGCACGCACCTGCTGCAGGCGATCCGCTCGGCGCGGCAGCGTCGGGCGGCCGCGGCAGCGAGTCCCGCAACCCCGGCTCCGGCGCTGCCCGACGAGAGCGTCGGTGATCTCGATCGCGAGTACATCCGCGACGCGGTCCAGGGCCTCCTGCCGATGATCACCGAGTGCTACGAGGCGGCGCTCGACGATACGCCGGCGCTCTCCGGCGCGCTGGTGGTCGACTTCACGATCGAGGGCGAGCCGGACGTCGGCGGCCTGGTCACCGAGAGCTCGATCAACGAGGAGCACAGCGAGATCCGCGACGACTCGATGCGCGAGTGCGTGCAGGAGACGATGTTCGCGCTCGAGATCGATCCGCCGTCCAACGGCGGCACCGTCCACGTGACCTACCCGTTCACGTTCAGCCCGCGGTAGTCGCCGTGCGCAGCGCGCCCTGCTGCGCCAGGTCCATCATCAGATCGACGTTGAGGATGGCGGCTGCCTGGACGCCGGAGGCGGAGGCGAACGTCGCGCCCTGCATCCGCGTGGTGAGATCTCCGGATGCGTAGACGCCCGGCACGGACGTCTCGCGCTTCAGCGGGTCGACCTTGATGTAGCCGTCGTCGTCGAGCGCGGCGCCGAGCGCGCGAACGAGCTCGACCTGGCGCTGCGGCGGGTGCGCGAACAGCGCGTCGCAGCGCACGCGAGTGCCGCCGGCGAGCTCGACGGCCTCCAGGTGATCGCCGCGCGCGACGAGACGCGCGATCGCAGCGGTCTCGACGGGAATGCCGGCAGCGTCGAGCTGCGCGCGCGCCTCGGCGGGAAGCTCGACGGCACCGCCGGTGAACACGGTCACGTCTGGCGTCCAGCCCTTCGCCTGGATCGCGAACGGCAGCAGGTGAGCAGCGCTGTTCGGCAGCGCCAGCACGCCCCATGCGCGATCGCGGATCTCCCAGCCGTGGCAGTACGGGCATTGAAAGATCGCGTGGCCCCACAGCTCGCGGAAGCCCGCGATCGGCAGCATCTCGTCGATCATCCCCATGGCCAGCAGGACGCGACGCGCGTCGGCGCGCCCCGATGACAGCGTCACGTCGAACGCGCCGCGCGTCCCCGCGATCGCCTCGACGTGCACGTCACGCACCTCGACGTTCGGGTACGTGGCGAGCTGCTCGCGGGCGACGCGGCGGAACTCGTCGGGCGGCGTGCCGTCGCGGGTGACGAAGTTGTGAATGTGCTCGGCCGCCGCGTTTCGCCGCGGCCCCGAGTCGCACACGAGGATGCGCTTGCGAGCGCGACCGAGCGCGAGTGCAGCGGAGAGGCCCGCCGGGCCGCCTCCCACGATGACGACGTCGTAGTGCATGTTCAGTGATGTTCCGTGATTGTCCGCGCGTCAAGCCTCCGCCGATCAGCGAGCCGGCGTCAGGCGGGCGGCGGGAATCGCTGCTTGAACGTGAACGCCCGCTCGCCGGGACCGTGCGCCGTGATCTCGGCGAGCCGGGCGGTCGCGTCCTCGACGGTCGGCCGCTCACCTCGACGGATCCACCACATCGCGAGCGCGTGACCACCGACGACCGCCGTGTCGGCAGCGAACCAGCGCCGGCGTGCGGCGTAGACCTCGGCATGCGCGGTCCGGTACGTGTACGCGTGGAGGGCCTCGATCGACTCCCAGACGGACATGTTGAAGAGCACCAGCGGATCGGCGAACTCGCGCTGCGATGGATCGCGCGAGTCGGTCAGGTAGCGCCACACGAACCCGGGGCTGCGCTCCGCGAGCTCGTTCATCTCGTCGAGCCGCGCGATGTAGTCCGCCAGCCTCGGATCGTCGGCCGGTGCGATCGCGTACGCGACGTTTGCCTGCGCGAGCTGATACACGGTCACGGGACTGTAGACCACGAACCCGGCGGGAGGAGTCGCCCCGAGATGCCAGGCGACGCGCGGACTTGCGAGATCGCGTGCGACCTGAGGCCGGCGGGTGGCTCGATCGATCGCATGGGCATCCTCCGCTACATCGTGCAGGGCTTCGGCTGGGAGCTCGGCGCCCGGGCCGCGCGCGAGAGTCTCGACGCCGTCGCGGACGCGACCAACGAGCAGCCGGCCCCCACTCCGGCCAGCGAGCGCGAGCGCCGCAGGCGCGAGAAGCGGCAGGCCCGGCAGCGGCGCGTGGCGGCCAGGCGCGCGCAGGCCGACATCGAAGCGCAGCTCCGCGCGCTCAAGAAGCACGCGAGGAAATAGGCCCCGGTCAGTCGATCGCGTCGCGCGCGACCGCGATCACCGAGCGCACGTTGGTGGCCTCGCTCAGCGACCACACGGCGTCGAGTTGCGGATCGAGCTCGAGATCCTCGGGCGAATCGATCCAGCCGAGGCTCGAGCTCGGCTTGTCGACCTGCGCGCGGTAGAGCACGCCGGCGGATCCCGCGGGCTGACTCGACGACAGCCAGAACGTGCTGTCGTGCGCGAGGCCGCCCTGCACGTGACTCTCGCCCGCGAACCACGCACCATCGGCGACGACGCGCGCGGCATCGGTGAGCTGGAGCCGGCCGGTCACCGGATCGAGCGGCCAGCGGAACATGCGGCCGACGACCGTGGTCGCGTCGTACTCTCCGGAGACGAGCGACGGCGGCGAGGACGTGCGGTCGAGCGAGACGTACGAGAACCGCATCTCGCAGGCACCCGCGTCGACGTACTCGCCGATCTGCGGGATCACGTAGCGGTAGCCGTGCGCATCGTAGGCGCCGGTCGCCGCGTCGTAGCCGAGGCGATCCGCGGTGCCGTCGACGCGCAGGATGCGCGACAGATCGAACACGCGAAAGCCGCTCCCCGTCACCGGCACGTAGAGCAGATCGCCAAACCACGCGAGCCCGCCCGCGTGGACCTTGACCGGCGCGAAGTCGGTGCGGCCGCCGCTCGCGACGGGCTCGACGAGCAGCGCGAACCGGTACGCCACCGCACTCGGGTTCGTGACGTCGACGATCGCGATGCGGACGCCCTTGTCCGCGGTCGAGCCCGGATCGTTGTCCTGCTGGTAGTACCAGCTGACGAGGACGAGCTTCTTGCCGGCGACGAGGCCGTCGCCGTGGCCCGCGAAGCTGCCCGTGATGCCCTGCGGGATCCAGTACGTCACCGACTCGTCGCCGGATTGCCACGCGAAGGCGCGCGTGATGCCGGGCGGGTTGCCCGGGACCTGCGCGGCCGTCTGCGGGACCGCGACGCGGTTGAGATCGGTCGTGATGTCTTCGAGCGAGACGCGCAGGAGGCTCGCCGGCAGTGCGTCGATCAGCGCGCCGCGGTCGTCCCAGGTCGCGCGGTCGGTCATCGGGAACGCACAACGGTCGCCCGCGAGCAGCCCGTCGCCGCGCGAGAACCCGGCCGGTGCGCTCGGACACGCCGCGGTCTCGCCCTGGCACGGATCGGGTGGCAGCACCATCGCGTCGGCCGAGGTGGATGCGTCGACGCCGGCATCGGCGCCCGGCTCGACCATCGAAGACGGCGAGTCGCTACAACCAGCCAGGCACGCGAACACGACGAGGACACGACGAAGCTCCATCGTGCCGCATCGGGAGCAAGCGCCGGGCCGAGTGTAAGCCCGCGGACTCCCGCGTCGAGGCAGCGTTTCAGCGCGCGATGCCCACACCAGGTTGCACATCATAGCGCGCGGCCGTGCGCCGGGCCGGAGCTCAGTGGTCGTGGTCGTCGTGATCGTGGTGGTCGTGATCGTGGTGGTCGTGATCGTGCTGGTGCGCCGGATCGATCACGACCTGGCCGCTGGCGTCGACGAGCTGGTGGCAGTTCTGGCAGCTGAGCTCGCCGGTCCCGGTCTTCGGGTCGAAGACGGTCTCCTGCAACAGCTCGCCCATCAGCGGCTCGAGCTTGGTCGCCATGAACTGCGCGTAGCGCCCGGCCTCGGCGTCCTTGCTGACCCAGGCGACGAACGCCTCCTCGGTGTTTGGCAGCGGCTTGATCTTCGGGTTCGGCATCTCGAACGTGCCGTCGGTCGCGCCGTCGCCGTGACAGGTCTTGCAGTCCATCGACTGGTACTTCGCGTCGAACGCGACGAACAGCGCCTTCGTCCGCGGCATCACGACGTCCTTCATGTACTGCTCGCGCTGCGTGGCATCCATGTCCTTCCACGCGATGGGCTTGGCGGGCGCAGGTGCGGGCTTGCTCGACGAGCCGCAGGCCGCGAGCACGAACATCCACAGGCTGAGATATTTCACGCCCGCGAGCCTATCAAACGCGCGGCATCGCGATGATGGCGATCGCGGCCTGTTGCGGATCGAGCCAGCACGCGAACCGGCCGATGTTCGGGATGTCGGTTGGCGGCACGGTGACCTTCGCACCCAGGCGCGCCGCGCGCTCGCTGAGCGCGTCGGTGTCCTCGACCTGCACGTACGGCAGCCAGAACGAGTACGGCACACCGGGCGGCGCCTTCATGATGCCACCCGCGGAGACCTGGTCGCCCTTGGCGTTCTTCACGCCGGGCCGATTGAGGAGCGTGTACGTCCCGGCCGGGCCCATATCGACCGGCTGCGGCTGCCAGCCGAACACGGTCGCGTAGAAGCTCGCCGCCGCCGCCGGCTCGGTCGTCATCAGCTCGTCCCACGAGAACGTGAACGGCGCCGGCGGCCCCGAGCGCTCGACGTCCTCGCCTGCCCGCGCGCTCTTCCACGGCGCGAACGCGGCGCCGGTCGGGTCGGCGGTGACCGCGAACGTGCCGACGTTCTCCATCGTGGTCGCCGGCATGAAGACCTTGCCCTTCGCGCCGGTGATCTTCGAGACGGTGGCGGCGACGTCGTCGACGCCGATGTAGCCGAGCCAGCTCGTCGGCTGCGGCTCCTGCGCGCTCATCTGGCGCATGCCGCCGATCATCGCGTCGCCCGCGGTGATGTGGATGTACGGGCTGTTGTCGCTCGCGTCGAAGCGCCAGTTGAAGATCTCGCCGTAGAAGCGCTTCGAGCCCTCGAGGTCCTTCGTGTTCAGATCGTGCCAGACAAAGCGGTGTGCGTTCATTCGCGCAGCCTACACGGGAGCGCCGAGCGCCCGCGCGTCAACCGCGGTATCGATCAGCTACCCAGATGAAGCGAACCGCGCCCGCCGCCGAACGAAACCGCGAACCCATCCGTGAGGTGCTCGCCACGTACCTGCCACGCCCGGGCACCGTGCTCGAGATCGCGAGCGGCAGCGGACAGCACGCGGTGTGGATGGCGCGCGCATTCACCGACATCGAGTGGCAGCCGACCGATGCCGACGAGTCGGCGCTCGCGAGCATCGCGGCGTATCGCGACGAGGCCGGGCTGCCGAACCTGAGGCCGCCGCTCCGGCTCGACGTCATGGAGGAGCCGTGGCCGGTGGAGCGCGCGGACGCGATCGTGTGCATCAACATGATCCACATCGCGCCGTGGGAGGCCACGCTCGCGCTGTTCGCCGGCGCGAAGCGCACGCTGCGCGAGGCCGGCATCCTGTACCTCTACGGACCGTTCCGCTTCGACGGCCAGACCGCCGACTCCAACGAAGCGTTTCACCAGTCGCTGATCGGGCGCGACCCGCGCTGGGGCGTGCGCGACGTGACGGAGCTGCGCCGGCTCGGGCTCGAGCTGGAGCACGTCGTCGCGATGCCCGCGAACAACCACTCGCTCGTGTTTCGCCAGACGCGGGGCTGACCGAGCAGCCACGCGGGCGTTCAGCGCTTCGCCGCCAGCTCGACGGCGGCGATGATCGGCGCCAGGACCTCGCGATCGAGACGCGCCTGGTGGACCGCCACGAAGCGCTGCATGTCGCGGTTCAGCTCCGCGAGCTTGGCCTCGATCGCGTCGAGCTGACCGTGGCGATGCAGCTCGCGGCGCAGCGTATCGCAGAGGTAGTGCACGCAGCGGCCGGGGCGATGCGTCACCTCGAGCGTGCAGCCGCGCGGTCCCCGGAACGCGCAACCCGCGTGCCCGTCGCTGCCATCCGGCGGTGCCAGGTGCCGCGGGCGGGTCCCCGCATGCGCGAGCGCGGCGAGCTCGTTGCCGTCGAACAGATCCGCGGTGACCCCGGAGCAGCAATCGCCGCCATCGTAGTGACCGCGCGGC
>DAIRFU010000910.1:0-2162 GCA_036794935.1 Kofleriaceae bacterium
CGGTGTCAGAGCAGGTCCGCTAGGGTTGCGATCTCGTCTCTCTCGATACCGGCGGGTAGCGGCGCAGGTGCGCCTGCGGTGATCTCCTGGCCGCCATCGGCTTCAGGGCGGAACCCGCCCACGCCCGCGATCTCGATGATCGCGTAGCTCGCCGCGTCCATCTGATCGTCATGCTGCGTGGCTCCGGCGAGCTCCTCGACGAACTCAGTCGCATCCACCATGTCGATCGTGCCCTCGTCGTCTACCTCCTCGAACACGCAGCCGAGTGGCAGGTAGCAGTGCCCGTTCTTCGCGGCTGGCGTGGCTGCGGCATGGCGCTGCACCTTCTTGCCCCACGGCTTGAGCCCCTTGACGTTGCGGATCGTCTTTCTCGTCGTCGTGATCACCGCGTGTCCGTTGGCCGCCTTCTCGATGCCAACCTCGGCACCGGGGAAGATGCGAGCGAAGTCCTCGATCCACTCGACGCTCGTGTCATAGCCGACGCGCCCCCTCCGTGCCTTGAGCAGATAGAGATCCGGCCCGCTCTCTCCCCATGCCTGCACGCTCGCGTAGTCGCCTACGCCGGCCACGAACTTGAAGTCCGCCGTGATGACGACGCGCGAAAACCACGCCGGCATCGGTACCGCCTTGCGCTCGGTGTCGCAGTTCGCGGGGCGATCGGCATCGGCATCCACCGAGCTGGCGTAGTACCAGTTCCACCACGATCGGCGGAACCGCGCATCGGCATCGTCACCACGTCGGAGCTCGTACTGCGTGCGAAACGCACCCGGCGACATGTCGCCCTTGAGGTTCGCGATGCCGGTATCATCAAGCAACTCGAGCAACGGCTCGCCGACTTCGCGGGTATCTCGCCAGACCTCTACGCCGCGATCGTCGATGAGGACGCACGCCTCCTCATCGGCGCGACGGATGACAGGCAGCCGTAGATGCTTCCAGCCCTTGCGGATCACGTCCGCGATCGGGTCATCGATGGCGAGCGGCTGGCCGATGATCACGCGCGCGTCATTGCGCTGGTCCTCGAGACGGGATGGCAGAACGTTGTTGACCCACTCGCGAGCCGCCTTCTTCTTGGCCGGGCTCGTCGCGTCGATCGCGTTGAGCACGTCGTCGAGAAGTTGGATCGTGCAGCGCTCGCCAGTCGCCTTGCCGGTGATGGACGCAATCAGCCGTCGTCCGCTTGCGGTGGTGTGGTAGTCGTTCTTCGAGTTAGCGTCCTCGCGTAGACTCCACTCGCCGCCGACGTGCTCCTGGTACTCGGGCGACTGGATGATGTCGCGGCAGAACATCGAGTCACGCTCGGCAAACGGCTGCGTGTAGCTGCCCGCCATGACGCGGGCTCGCCCGCCGGTGCGCAGCAGCATCCACGCAGGAAACGCGACCGGGCCGATCTTGGACTTGCCGACACCGGGCGGACACTCGATCACGAGCCGCTTGATCCGCCCGTCGGCTACTGCCTGTAGTGCAGCCGTGATGCCGTCGACCGCGACGCTCGGCATCTGCTCGCGCGTCGGTTCGATCAGTGGCCAGAACCGATCCCAGAAGCGGCGAAATGAACGCCTCAGCAGCTCGGTCTGTGCCGCCCGCGAGATGGCGTCAATGCTCGGTCGCATCGTCGGGCGGGCTTTCGGCCTCGACGAACTCGATCGCGGCGAGTGCCTCGAGTTGCTCCTCGGTGAGCTTCGTCATGTCGACGACCGCCGGGGGTTGCTCGTGGGTAAGCGTCAACTGGCGCTGCGGCGTGATGCCGAGCCGATCGAGGAACTCGGTCGCCGCCTTGACGCGATCGGACGTCTTGATCTCGACGCTCTCGTAGCCCTTGGGTGCTCGGCCGAGTGCCAGATCCCGCAGCGCGCCGACCACGGCAGGAACGTCGGCGCCGTACTCCTCGCGGATCCGCTTCAGGATGTTACGCGGCGGCCCGCCGGGGTTGCCCGACTCGCCGGGCTTGTACCGTCCCGCCAGGAGGTTCGGGTGCTTCTTCTGCCGTTCCACACCCTAAGTGTCGTCGTCCTCGTTCGAATCTCCGATTTCGTCCGGGTGCAGCACCGGGACTTCGTAGCCGTAGCGGACGAGCGCCTCCATGCCGAGACGGACGGCGAGAGCGAGCCCGGCGTGGGCGGCACGACGAGCGGCGGCCTGCTGATCGCGGCTGAGCTCGCGGA
>DAIRFU010000339.1:0-5863 GCA_036794935.1 Kofleriaceae bacterium
GTAGAGCGAGGCCCAGCACCGGCGGACGTGCTCGAGGATCGCCGCCGCCCCGATCACGTTCAGGTACGTGTCCTGCTGGCCCGCGAACGAGGCCGTCGGCAGGTCCTCCGCCGTCGCGCTCGATCGCACCGCATACGCGCCGTGCTCGCCGAGCCGGACGACCATGCCCGTGATCGCCGCCGTCAGCTCGTCGGGGATCGCGATCCGCTCGACGATCTGGCGGAGCTCCGCGCTGCGCGCGCTGATCGCCTCGCGATCGTCCGGCTGCAGGCGCGACAACTGATCGATCTGCTCGTCGATCGACGGTGCGTCCGTGATGATCCGCTGGAACGCGGCGGTCGTGACGCAGAAGCCAGGCGGCACGCGGACGCCCTCGATCCGCGACAGCTCACCGAGGTGCGCTGCCTTGCCGCCAGCAAGCGCGACCTGTGTCGGGTCGATCGCGTCGAGCGCCAGCACGTACCCGTCCAGTCGCGCATCGTTGGTCATGGCCGCCGAGCCTCCGGCAGGACCCGGGGCTTGCCACAAGCCCCCGTGTCTGCGATAAAACTGAAGTGGAGGGAGGCTCGTACGTGCGCCCCCTCGCCGGCCCGCGCTGAGCGCGACTTACTCGCAATGCTTCGGGGCCCCCCGCGGCGGGCGCAGCTGGAGGCCGATGAACTGGGTCGGGCTCTCGGGCGCCGCCTGTGTCCACAGCTCGACGTTCTCCTTCTTGCAGGCGAGCGCGAAGCCCCAGTCGAAGCCCTCGTGCAGCGTGTCCGTGATCTTGCACGCGCCGTGTCGCGCGCGGAACCCGACGAGGAGCTGCTTCATCGCCGCCGGTTGCATGGGCCCCTTCGCGAGATACGTCGCGAACGTCCTGTCGTTCCATTTGCCGTGCAGCGCGACGATGGCTCGCCCGGCCTTCGCGATCGCGGGCGGCGCCTCGATGCCGCGCGAGCTGCCGACGAACCCCTGGATCAGGCCCCGTTCGCCGAGGGCCAGGTCGAGCTCGAACGTGCCGCGTTCGCACTCGATCACGAAGCTGCCGTGGTTCGGCGATTCGATGTGGCCCGGCTCGAACGTCGTGCAGGCGCCGTGCAGCTGGTGATACGTGGCGAGCTCGCTCTTCTCGCGCGGATCCACGGGGCGCGCGAGCGCCGCGGCGAGCTTCGCCTCGTCCCACTCGTTGTACACGGCGAGCAGCCGCGTGAGCGCTTCGGTCAGCGCACGGCTCGGACGGGCGACGCGAGGCTCGAGTGCGCCGGTCTTCGCGAGCTCGCTCATCACGCGCTCGGCGATCATGCTCGGGTTTCCGTTGCCGAAGTTCGTCAGCGCGACGACGCCGACGCCGCGTGACGGCGAGAACCGGATATCCGACCGGTAGCTATCGATCGCGCCGTTGTGCGTGACGAGGTCGTCGAGCTCGCACGTCGAGAACTGGCTCCAGCCGAAGCCATAGCTCATCGCGACCGCCGGAGGCTCGTACTTGAAGCCGGACGGCACGCCGGTGGAGTGTGCCTCGCGCACGGTCGCGCGCTTGATGCTGCCGGTGTCGGGGTCGCTGCGCGGTGGGTACGCCGCCATCTGGAACGCGACGTACTTCGCCATGTCACGCACCGACGAGTAGATGCCGCCGGCACCGTCGATCGCGCCGAGGCGCGCGAGCTCCGGCTTGACCATCAGCCCCTTCGGCCCCGGCACGTAGGACGGTGCGAGCTTGGCCGCGGGCACCTGCGCGCGATCCCACACGGTGGCGGTCATGCCGAGCGGCGTCAGGATGCGCTGACCGATGACGTCGTGCAGGCTCGCCTTCGCGGCGTGCGCGACGACGATGCCGAGCAGGCCGAAGCCGAGGTTCGAGTAGCTCCAGCTCGTACCGGGCGCCGCCTGCAGGGCAAATCCCGCGAGAGACTCGACCACCGTCTTCTCGGTCGGCGCCGCCTCGGCATCGAACGTGCCCATGCGCGGCAGCCCCGACGTGTGGTTCGAGAGCTGGCGTAGCGTGATGCGCGGCGAATCGCTCGTCGGATAGACGAGGCCGCGCGCCTCGGGGATCCATTTCACCAGCGGGTCGTCGAGGTCGAGTGCGCCCTCGTCGCGGAGCGAGAGCAGCGCGAGCCCGGTGAACGACTTCGAGATCGAGCCGATGCGATACACCGTGTCCGCATCCGGTGGCGTCTTGGCGTCGACGCTCACCACCCCGAAGCCCTTCGCGTACGCGAGCTCGCCGTCGATCACGACGCCGACGGCGATTCCCTCCAGTCCCTGCTTCTTCCGCTCGTCGTCGATCGCCGTGTCGAGTGCGGGGAGCGCGGCCGCGAGCTTCGTCTTGCGGTCTGCGTCCTGAAACGTGAAGCCGGGCGCGTCGCCCACCGTCATCGCGGGCACCGGCACGATGGCGGGCGCGGTCGCCGGTACGGCCACCGGCGTCTCGGCGACCGGTGATGGCCCGGGTTGCGATGACACGTGCGGTGCGGAGCCCGAGCATGCTGCGAGCGAGAGCGCGACGACCCACCTGATTCCCATGCGCGGAGCATATGCCTTCGCCGGCGGGTCTACGCGAGCAGCGTCACGATCTCGGGGCCGCGGGGCTACTTGTTCATGTTGCGCGAGAAGACGCGCGGCACCTGAGTGCTACCCTGAGACGTGGGAACGACCGAACGACCGCGCGAGATACGCGCGCGTTGCTTGCGCTGTCGCAAGCCGTCGACGAGGTGCTACTGCCCGCTGCTGCCGCGCCTCGAGACGACGACGCGCGTCGTCATCCTGCAGCATCGGCGTGAGCGCGACATGCCGATCGGCACCGCGCGGATGGCGAGCTTGTGTTTGCCGCACGCACAGCTCCACGTCGGCGTGGACTGGACGAACAGTGCACCACTGGCGCGTGCGCTCGGCGATCCGGAGCGGCCACCGGTGCTGCTGTATCCGGGACCGAACGCGCGGGACATTCTGCGCGAGCCACCGGCGGGCCCGGTCACGCTCGTCGTTGTCGATGGCACGTGGGCGCAGGCGCGAACCGTGGTGCGCGACAATGCGATTCTCAACACGCTGCCGCGGTACGCATTCGCGGCCCCCGAGCCGTCGCGCTACCGCATTCGGCGCGAGCCGCGCGCCGAGTACTGCTCGACGATCGAGGCGCTGATGCACGTGCTCGGCGTGCTCGAAGGTGACCCTGCGAGGTTTCGCGCGTTGCTCGTGCCGTTCGAGGCGATGATCGACGCGCAGCTCGCGTGCGAGGCGAACGCACCGGCGCAGCGCTCTCGGTTTGCGCGTACGCGGCCGAAGCGGCCGAACTTGCCGACGACGATCGCATCGCGCTGGCAGGATCTGCTCTGTGTTGTCGGCGAGGCGAACGCGTGGCCATATCGGGCAGGAGTGCCGAGTCGACGCGCCGAGCTCGTCCACTGGTTGGCGTACCGACCGAGTGACGGCAGTCTGTTCGATGCGATCGCGGCGCCGCGCGGCGAGCTGTCGCCGAGCACGACATTTCATAGCGAGCTGAGCGAAGCCCAGATCGCGGCGGGCATGCCCGGCGACGAGCTCGTCGATCGGTTCGCGGCGTTCGTCCGGCCGAGCGATCTGGTCTGTGTTTGGGGCGATCACGCGCCGACCCTCCTCGGCGCTCGTGCAGACGTGCTGCCGGCCGAGCGACTCGATCTCAAGCTCGTCGCCGGACGCTACACGCAGGGCAAGGTCGGCGGCCTCGAGAAGTACGCCGGCGAGGTCACCCCACTCGCCGCGGGGCGCGGTGGTCGTCGCCTCGCGATGCTCGCCACGTTGCTACGCAGGTGGCGCGGCGCGCTCGAACTGTGACCTGCTCGCTGCTCGCGCGCGATCTCGTCGGCACCTTGCTCGGCGGAAACCAGTCTGACTCGGCACGTTGCGGATAGTTTCCATGCGCCACGGCGTGCCCTCGCAACGGGCTGGTACGCACGATCTGCGAGTGGGCGCGGCGCACTTTCGGCATACGCAGCGTTGCTCCCGACCTAACCCCGCGGACGTCAGCTCGGCCCGCACGTTGGTCTGTGTGCTGCACACCTCGTCCGCATGCTGAGGGCAGCAGAGCTGTTGCTCGGCTGGAAAACAGGTCGAGCTCGAGCTCGATGTTGTTGCCGCCCCTTCCAAGGACAACCGAGGAAAAGAGACGTGAAGACATTCAATCGAGCGCTACGAGCCCATGCAGTGTCACGTCCCGCGCCGGCGGCGCTGTCAGCCAGGGGAGCCACGCGGACCGCTCTGCTGGTGCTGGCCGTCGCAAGCAGCGGCCTATCATGGAGCGGCTGTGACGACGACGATGCACGGGACACCCACGCCGGAGCACGTGGCGGTGGTGTCAACGGCGAAACCGTCGGCCCGGCAACTCTCAGCGCGGCCAGTGCAGAGCTCGTTCAAGAAGGCCAGAACGTCTTCCGCTACTGGACCTTTGGTGACGAACAGCAGTGGACCGACACGCTGAAGATGAACACGGTCATCGAAAGTGCCGTCGATCCGGCCACCGCGCTGGAGGTCGGCATCAAGGTCGACATGGACGCGTTGCCACCTGCCGTGGTGAACGGAGTCCTCGACGGCAGCATCCCGCTGGATGATCCACAGACCACGCTGGCGTTGATCCAGTTGAACGCGGTCGTCGGAATCAAGGGATCCGTCACGCAGGGCAATGACGGCACGCTCCACCTCGATCGCGTCGGCATCACGTGCGCGCTGTGCCACTCGACCGTCGACAACGCGGGGCACGCAGCGAACCCCAATATTCCGCGAGGCATTGGACACCGCATGGATGGCTGGCCCAACCGCGACCTGAACCCCGGCGCGATCATCGCGCTCTCTCCTGCCGTGGCAGGCAGCGCGAACGCGGCCGTCTACGGCTCGTGGGGCCCCGGCAAGTACGACCCGCGCTTCAACATCGACGGTCAGGACGATCCGGCGCCGGTCATCCCGCCCGCGTTTGGACTCGACGGCGTTCACAGCATCATCTTCACGGGCGATGGCTCGGAGCTGGCCTACTGGAACCGGTACGTGGGCGTGACCCAGATGGGCGGCCAGGGCGTGTTCACCGATCCGCGACTGCCTGATCCGCTGCAAAACGGAGGCATGCCGATCGACCGTGATCAGCGGGGCACCGGCGCGGACTGCGTCGCCAGCATCGCGCTGGCAGCCGATTCAGCGGCTGGCGGGCCAGGCGGCACCATGCTCGCGGTCACCGCGAACAACATCACCGGGGACGATGACCGTGTCGACTGCGTCAGCAACTACCTGCCGGCGCTTCAGGCGTACCAGCTGTCGATCGACGCGCCAGCCCTGAGCATGCTGAACGACAACCCGGGCCTGCAGGACTTCGCGGCCGCGCATGGTCTGGTGACGTCCTTCGATGCGGCCGCTGCGCAACGCGGCGAGGCGCTGTTCAACGGCAAGGCGGACTGCGACGCCTGCCACAACGGCGCCAGGTACACGGATGCCAACGAGACGCTGCACGCCGCCGAGGCAAGCGTCTCTGCCGACCCCAACTACGCGCAGCGGTCTGCCTCCAGGCTGTGGCGTACCTCACCGCTACTCGGCTTGTGGGCGCATCCGCCGTACTTCCACGACGGTTCTGCGGCCACGCTCGCGGATGTCGTCAGCCGCTACAACGACAAGCAGGGTCTGGGGCTCACGTTGGACGAGCAACGCGATCTCGCGGAATACATGAAGTCCCTGTAGACCCCATGCGCGCCGAAGCCCGGAGCAGCTCGGGAGCTCGCCGTCCTCAGTAGGCCCAGGTCTGCAGCCCGATCCAGCTGTGCGCCCATACCGCGATCACGATCGCGGCGATCGCGCACATCGTGGGCAGGAGCCGGTCGCCGAGCCGCGGACGCTCGCGCGAGAACGTCCAGCGGACCGCCGC
>DAIRFU010000339.1:5873-7743 GCA_036794935.1 Kofleriaceae bacterium
CGCGGGGCGGTCTCCGTCGCGTCGTCCAGCGCCCACGTCACCGCGCAGATCGCGATCGTCAGCGCGTTGCACTCGCCGAGCACCTGGCGATTGCCCGCCTCCATGACGAACCGCGGCAGCGCGACGACGCAGAGGCCGGCGATCGCGGGCCACACGGTGAGGCCGGGCGCGCGCACCCGCCGCCCCTGCAGCGCCGTGATGCCGAGCTTCACGCCGAGGAGCAGCGGCGAGAGCACCAGCAACTTCATCGCGAACATGATCGCGAGCGCGCGCAGGCGACTAAGCCACCACGCCGCGGGCTCGTTGTACATGAGACCGACGAGCATGATCGGCTTCCCAGCGCGGTCGTGCACGAAGCGCACGGACGTGCCGCTCTCGTGTGGAAAGCGATAGCCGCCATCGGCCGTGGCGATCAGATCGACCGACTGGCCGAGCAGCGTCTCGACGTGCAGGCCATCGCCGCGCGCGTGCACGCGCCACCCGATCAGACTCCGCTCGATGAACGCGGTCAGCTGGTTGCGCGGGCTCGCGAATGCGAAGAAGTCGGCCCCGGGAGGCTGCGCGACGCCCACCGGCGGCTGCGCGATCACCTTGCCGCGCGCGAGGTACGCGAACAGCAGGCTGCGGATCTCGATGAATGCGCCAAACGAATACGTGCTGTCGAGCAGCATCACGTAGCCGACGCCGAGGTCGGGGAAGTAGCGCATGCTCGAGAGAAAGCCGTCGATGCCGCCGTCGTGACCGCGGCCGGGCGCCGGCTGGCTGACATCGCCGTGATTACCGAGCCCATACTCGAAGCCGGTGTTGCGATACGGCAGCGTGCGGGCGTGCTCGATGCGCTCGAGGCCCGCCGCCGAGACCAGGCGCGTATCGCGCACGAGCCAGAACTGCACGAGCTTCGCGAGGTCCGAGGCAGACGCGAGCAGTGCTCCTGCGGCGCGATGCGCGATCGGCCGGAACTCGGCGGCGCGGCCGCGAGCGGTGTATCCGGTCGCCAGCCGGGCGGCCAGGCTCGGCGTGCGGCGAAAGTCGGCCTCGGTCATGCCGAGTGGCACGAGGACCTCTCGCTTCAGATAGGCATCGAACGCCTCGCCGGAGGCCATCTCGATCGCGCGCGCGGCGAGCGTGTACCCGACGTTCGAGTACGAGTGGCGCGTGCCGGGCTCCCACCGGATCACGCGGGCGCGCCTGTTGATCGCGAGTGCGGCCGCCGGCGACATCGCGTCGTCGTCGGCGAACAGCTCGTTGAAGTGCATGTCGTCGAGACCCGCGGTGTGCTCGAGGCACTGTGCGAGTGTGACCGGCGTCCTCCAGCGATTGACGATGCCCGTGTCGGGCACCCGCTCGTCGAGTGGCCGGTCGAGTGACAGCCTGCCCTGCTCGACCAGCCGCATCACGCCGAGGCCGACGATGCTCTTCGTGATCGAGCCGATCCGAAAGACCGTGTTGCCGTCGACCGGGCGGCGGGTCACCAGATCCGCCACGCCGACGCCCCCGATCCAGATCGGCCCGTCGCGGCCGACGATTGCGATGCCGACGCCCGGCACGCCTTCTCGATCGAGCACGCCCTGGATGCGCTCGCGCAGCTCGTCGATCGAGGCCGGCGCGTCGACATCGACGCTGGCCAGTGGCAGCGCTGGCTCGTCGAGCACCGGCAGTACCGGCTCGGCGCAGCCCGCGACCACTGCGATCGTTGCGACGAGCAGGATCCGCATCGCTCGATTATGCCCGTAACCAGGACGGCTCACTCTCGTGATCGATCGGCCCGAGTCGGACAATTTGCGTTCGCTTCGGGACCCTGTCACGAACCGGCTGAAGTTCGTGTACTGAAGCCCTGGGGCTGGCGTGCTCGCACCTCGAAGTCCGGATT
>DAIRFU010000340.1:0-7730 GCA_036794935.1 Kofleriaceae bacterium
AATTCCAGACGACATTGGCGCTCCTTCGAGGACATGCCCACATGTCCTACATCTGCGTACAAGGTACGCCGAACGCGATACGGGGGCCAAATTTTTGGATCGTCATAGCTGCGTGCTACCGCCTGTTACATGTCCCGCATCGTCGCGGTCGCGAACCAAAAGGGGGGCGTCGGAAAAACCACGACGTCGATCAACCTCGCCGCGTCGATTGCATCACGCGGGTACCGCGTCTTGCTGGTCGACTTCGATCCGCAGGGCAATGCCTCGAGCGGGGTCGGCTACCCGCGCGACAAGGTCGAGCTCACGATCTACGACGCGCTGGTCGGCGAGGTCAGCATGGAGGACGTCATCCGGCCGACCGACATCACGACGCTGTTCGTCGCACCGGCGACGACGGATCTCGTCGGTGCGGAGATCGAGCTGATCGGTGCCGAGCAGCGCGAGCGTTACCTCGCGAACGCGCTCGCCTCGGTCGCGCCACAGTACGACTACATCGTGATCGACTGCCCGCCATCGCTCGGCATGCTGACGCTCAACGCGCTGGTCGCCGCCGACGGCATCGTGGTGCCCATGCAGGCCGAGTACTTCGCGCTCGAGGGCCTGTCCGCGCTGACCGAGACCATCGAGAAGGTCCGAGCCGCGTACAACCCGCACCTCACGATCGACGGCGTCCTGTTCACGATGTTCGACGGCCGCATGAACCTCGCGAACCAGGTCCGCGAGGAGGTCGCCAAGCACTTCGGCGACAAGGTGCTCGACACCACGGTGCCGCGCAACGTCCGCCTCTCCGAAGCGCCGAGCCACGGCAAGCCGGTGATGCTCTATGACCTGCGCTGCCCGGGGACCAAGAGCTACCTCGCTGTCGCCGACGAGTTTCTCGATCGGACGTTGATCAGCGCCGACACGAAAGGGCAACCTGCCGCATGATGAGCTCGGATGTGAAGAAGCGAGGGCTCGGCCGCGGTCTCTCGGCGCTGCTTCCCACGACCCCGCCAACCCCGATCCGCACGGCGGAGAAGAGCAAGACGTACTTCAGCGCGCAGATCGAGGACGTCTATCCCGGTCCGGAGCAGCCACGCCACAGCTTCGACGAGGCCCAGCTCGGCGAGCTGGCCGATTCGATCAAGGTCCACGGCATCATCGTGCCGCTCGTCGTGCGGTCCCGGCCAGAAGGCGGCTACTTCCTGATCGCCGGCGAGCGCCGGTGGCGCGCCGCGCAGCGGGCCGGCCTGCACGAGGTGCCGGTCGTCGTCCAGGAGGTCGACTCGCAGGTCGCGTTCGAGCGCGCGCTCGTCGAGAATCTGCAGCGGAGCGACCTCGGGCCGATCGAGGAGGCGGTCGCGTTCCAGCGGCTGTGCGACGAGTTCGGCATGACGCAGGAGCACGTCGCCGAGCGCATCGGCAAGGACCGGAGCACGGTCTCGAACGCGATCCGGCTGCTCAAGCTGCCGCCGAAGGTGCGCCAGATGGTCGAGGACGAGCGGCTGTCGATGGGGCACGCGCGCGCGCTGCTCGGGCTCGAGGAGGCCTCCGCGATCGAGGGCGCCGCGCACACCGTCATCGACAAGGCGCTCTCGGTCCGCGCGACCGAGGCGCTGGTCAAGAAGCTGCGCGCGCCCGAGCCGGACAAGGTCCGTACTCGCCCCCCGGTCGCCAAGTCGGCGTCGGTGCGCGACCTCGAGGAGCGGCTCACCAAGGCCCTCGGCGGCCCGGTCTCGATCACCGAGGACGAGCCCGGCAAGGCCGGTCGCATCGAGATCAAGTATTTGAACCTCGATCATCTCGATCGGCTGCTCGATCGCCTGCTCTGACCAGATCCTGCCCGCGTGACGCCTGAGCGGTCGTGGGTCGTGTGATACTGCGCGAGTATCGTGTCAGAACGCGAGCATCCACGCATGCCGTACGCCGTGCAGGTGGAGTTCAGGACGGCGTCCTCGTTCCTCGTGGCGTATTCGGTGAACCTGTCCCGCGGTGGCCTGTTCCTCGAGACCGAGGCCGACATCCCGACCGGCGTGATGATGACGCTCGACTTCTCCGTGCCGGGCGGCGGCACGACCTCGCTCAATGGCGTCGTTGCCTGGCGGCGCAGCAGCGCGGAGGTGCCCGAGGGCCCATCCGGCATCGGCATCGAGTTTCAGGACGTCGCGCCACAGCTCGGGTCGCTCATCGATCGGCTGGTGTCGTCGTTCCACGGGGTCCAGATGCTGCTGCTCTCCGGCGATCGCCAGGATCGCACCACCCTCGCGCGCAACATCAAGTCGATCATCTCGACCGCCGAGATCACGCAGGCCGCCGATGCGAACGTCGCGTCGTCGGTGCTCACCCACGAGATCGACGTCGCGATCGTCGACGTCGACTTCGATGTCGAGGGTGCGCTCGCGATCATCCGCAAGGCGAAGGCGGAGACGCCGCCGGTCCCGACCATCGCGCTCGCCGCGAGCGCGCAGTACCGCGAGCAGGCCGTCGCGGCAGGCGCCGACGAGGTGCTACCGAACCCGCCGCCATTCGCCGAGCTGCAGGTCGTGCTCGTGCGCGCGCTCGGCAAGCCGATCGCCATCCGCCACCTGCAGCAGAGCGGCGGCGTCGACGTCGATCTCGGCTAACGAAGAGCTGTCCCGTAATCGCGTGGAAGGATCTTAGCCGCGGCGGGCCGGCACCCCGCCACGGCGGCGGGTCGCGGCTTCGACGGTGTTCTCGAGCAGAGACGCGATCGTCATCGGGCCGACGCCGCGCGGGACCGGCGTGATCGCGCGCGCGCGCTGGGCGGCGGCGGCGAACTCGACGTCACCGACGAGCTTGCCATCGGGCATCCGATTGATCCCGACGTCGAGCACGACGGCGCCGTCGCGGATCCAGTCGCCGCGCACGAGCTCGGGCTTGCCGATCGCCGCGACCACGAGGTCGGCGCGGCGGACCTCGTCGGCGAGGTCACGGGTTCGCGAATGGCACATCGTGACCGTCGCGTTCGCGTTCTGCAGCAACAAGGAGATCGGTTTGCCGACGAGCAGGCTGCGGCCGATCACGACCGCGCGCAGGCCGGCCGGATCGATCGCGACCTCGCGGAGTAACCGCATACAGCCCTTCGGCGTGCACGGTACGAAGACCGGCTTGCCCTGGGCGAGGTAGCCGAGGCTCGTCGCGGTGAGCCCGTCGACGTCCTTCGCCGGATCGATCGCGCGGATGATCGCGTCGCTGTCGATCTGCGCCGGCAGCGGCATCTGGACCAGGATGCCGTCGACGTCGGGATCGGCGTTGAGCCGCTCGACGAGCGCGAGGAGCTCGGCCTGGGTCGTCGTTGCGGCGAGCTTGTGGTCGCGGGGCTCGACGCCGGCCTCGCGCGCCGCCTTCGTCTTGCTCCGCACGTACACCGCGGACGCCGGGTCATCGCCGACCAGCACGACCGCGAGGGTCGGCGTGATGCCGCGCCCTGCGAGGGCCGCGGCGGCGATCGCCACCTCGCCGCGCACCTTCGCGGCGACTGCCTTGCCATCGATCGTTTGCGCGCTCACGGCGCGACTCTACCCGATCCGAGCTACGACGCGCTGGCGGCGGCCTTCGATCCACCACCGCCGCTGCCACTGCCGCTGCCACCCGTCGTGCCGCTCGTGCCACTCGAGGACGTCGACGAGCCCGAGCCGCTGCTCGACGACTCGCTGCTCGAGCTGGAGCTGCCGCCCCCGTCGCCGCTCTTGCTGCTCGAGCTCTCGCTCTTGCTCGCCGTGTCGGAGGACTTCGACTCCGGTTTCGACGATGAATAGAGATCCTTGTACCAACCACTGCCCTTGAGCTGGAACGCGGTGCGCGAGATCAGGCGCTCGAGCGCGCTCGCGCCACACGCCTCGCACTCGACCTTGTCCGGATCGCTCATCCGTTGCTGGTACTCGAACTCACGCTGACAGGCTTTGCACTTGTACTCGTAGATCGGCATCCAAAACTCCTAGTCGCCGAGGCTCACGATGCGCACGGCTAGCTCGCCGTCAACATCTACCAATTCGCCGCGTCCGAGGACACGCCCCGCAGCACGCAGCTCGAACGGACCCGCAAGTGGGCGTCCGAGCTGGACGATCTGACCGACCGCGAGCTCGGTGACCTGGCGCAGGGAGAGCTGCGTGGTCCCGAGCTCGACCGTCAGCTCGACACGAGCATCGTCCGGAAGCGACATGTCGCGCGGAACATACCCGGTCGCGACCGTTGCCACTACGGCTCCGGCAGCGGCTGCGAGACCTACCGAGCCGCCGAGCACGGCCAGCTCGGCACCCGCCGCCGGCCGCTCCAGGGTGATCACGCTGCGCGGCGCCAGCTTGGCGAGCTGGGGGCGGTCGAGCGCACAGCGGCCGAGGACGATCGGCAGCTCGAGCCGCGTCGTCGAGAGCCACGCCGGGACCTCGCGCGCCGGCGGCACGCGCGCGAACAGCTCGGCCGGTGCGCGGAGCTGGACCGCGAGCAGGATGTCAGCGAGGGTGACGTCGAGCGCGACGAGATCGGCGTCAGGCGCGGGCTCGCCGGCGTCGCCGAGCAGCGGCCACACCTCGCCGGGGACGCCGAGGTCCTCGAGCGCCGTCGCGACGACGAGCGCGAACAGCGAACGCTCGACGACGCCGAGCGGCCGCGGCGCGCGCAGCTCGTCCGGACCGCCGAGCACACGCTGTGCGATCCGGCGGACCGCCATGCTCGAGCCGTGCACCTCCACGCTCGCGCCGGGCACGCGCACCGTGCAGCGCGCCGCAAACGGATCGAGCGCCTGGCCGCTCCCGACGGCGGCGCGCACGGGACCGCCGGCGAGCCGCGCGAGCCGATCGCCGCGGCCGCGTGCCGCGAGCCAGCGCGCGATCGTCGAGTCGAGCTCGGCCTCGCGCCGGGTCCGCCGCGGCAGGCGCGAGAACGGGTAGGCCGAAAACTTGGGCATCATCACCGAGCTGGTACGATTTTATCCTACATCAGCCCACCAGAGGTGAGTCGTGCACGAGCGCCGTTTAGGCTACCGGATCCCCTTCGAATCGATGATCACGTCGTACGTTCACGATCGTCCGATCCGTGGGCTCGCGACCAACCTGTCCGACAGCGGGCTCAACATGTCCGCGATCTCGATGGTGGCACCACCGCCCGGTCTGGTCGTCGGCCTCGAGCTCGATCTGCCGGGCATGAACGAGTCGATCTGGGCAGCCGGGCGGATCTGCTACCGGACCGACGATCAGCTCGCCTCGGGCCTCGGTGTTCGCTTCCTGGCGATGGCGCGCAGTCACGCGCGCATCGTCCGTGATTTCTGCATCGAGATGCGCCGCAAGCACCTCGGCTCGATCCTCGCCCGCATCCGCGCGTAAACGATCGGTTTTCCGGGCGGGCACCGGCCCTACCCTGCGGCTATGATCGTGGGAGGTATGAGGCGCCTCCGGCTTTTGCTCGCCCTCGCTCTCGCCGGTGCCGCCGCGGCGCCGGTCGCGGCGCAACCCGCGGACTGGGGCGTCAAGCGCGACCCGTTCGACAAGACGGTGGTCGCTCGCTACAAGGCGATCCTCGCGAAGAACCCGCACGACGCGACGGCGCTCGCGAAGCTGCTCGCGCTGTATCGCCGCTACCGCACGGTCGATCAGCTCAAGGACGAGTACCAGAAGGTGCTCGACAAGAAGGCCAACGACTGGGCCGCACTCGTCGTGCTCGGCCGGCTGAACCACGCGATCGGCGATGACCAGCGCGCACGCGAACAGCTCGCCCGCGCCGTCGCGGCCAAGGACTCCGACGCGCGGACCTGGATCCTGATCGGCGAGATCGACAAGGCCGCCGGCAACAATGCCGACGCACGCGCCGCCTACGACAAGGCGCTCGCCCACGCACACGCGAAGGACATGAAGAAGAAGGCGCTGCGCGCGCTCGCCGACCTCGCGCTCGCGACCGGCGACAACGACGCGGCGAACGCCTACTTCAAGCAGTTCCTCGATCTCGATCCGCGTAACGCACAGCTGTGGATCGAGCGCGGCGACGCGATGCTCGCGGCCGGCAAGCGCGAGGTCGCGCTCGAGAGCTACGCGGCCGCCGAGAAGCTACTCGGCTCCGATCCCGCCAAGCGCGTCGAGGTGGTCGCCCGCCGCGGCCAGGCGCTCGAGGGCATGAACAAGGACGACGAGGCAGTCGCCGAGTACCGCCGTGCGATCAAGCTCGCGCCGCGCGGCTACTACCTCGAGGTCGAGCTGACCGGCCGCATCGTCGACATCTATCGCCGCAAGCAGGCGCTGCCCCAGCTGCTCGCCCAGTACGAGAAGCAGTGGCCGGTGCACTCGCGCGGGCACTTCGAGTGGAACACGCTCGGCCGGCTCTACGAGGAGACCGGCGCGCAGGACAAGGCGATCGCCGCGCTCAAGAAGGCGGTCGCCAAGGCGCCGTACGAGCTCGAGACGCAGCGCCGGCTGATCCAGCTGCTCGAGAACTCCGGCCGCGACGACGAGGCACTCGCGCAGTACGAGGCGGTCGTGCGCGCGGCGCCCGGCGAGGCGCGGTTCCAGCTCGAGCTCGCCGAACGCTACTGGCGGCGCGCCAAGGAGAAGCAGGCGCTCGAGACGCTGACCCGGCTGCAGGGCCGGTTCCCGAACGACACCGGCGTGCTGTCCGCCATCGCCGACCTCTACACGCGGTGGGGCAAGGAGGACCTCGCGATCGCGCAGTACGAGCGGCTCGCCAAGCTCGAGCCCGACGACCCGGCACACCTCGTCACGCTCGGCGAGCAGTACTGGCAGAAGGGTGACAAGGCGAAGGCGACCGCGACGTGGAAGCGGCTCGCGAACAGCGGCAAGGCGAGTGGCTACGCCCGGCTCGCCGAGGTGATGGCCGAGCACAACAACACGACCGAGGCGCGCGCCAACTACGAGAAGGCGCTCAAGCTCGACAACAAGAACCCGAACATCTACAAGGGCCGCGCGACGCTGCTCGAGAGCCTGAAGCTGTGGCCCGACGCGCTCGACGACTGGGAGTCCGCGCTCGCGCTGATCGGCAAGAAGCCGAGTGATCGGCTCGCGCGCCGCGATGCCACGCGTCACATCGTGCAGGTCCTCGCGCGCAGCGGCCTCCAGAAGGAGCGCGAGTACTGGAACCGGTGGAACCTCGCGTTCGCGAAGTCGCCGCCCGATGCCGAGGCGGGCTACTTCCTCGTCGAGTACTACACGCGCAAGAACCAGGACAAGGAGCTACGCGCGACGCTCGAGAAGATGATGAAGGTCGCGCCGGACGACAACGAGCTGCTGCTCGATCTCGTCAAGGTGTATCGCAAGCTGCGCAAGTACGACGAGGCGGTCGCGCTGCTGCTCGAGCTCGCGAAGAAGCAGCCGTCGCAGGAGCGCCAGGTCTACCAGCAGATCAGCGAGATCAAGACCGAGGCGCGCAAGGACGACGAGGCGATCGAGTGGGCGCAGAAGGCGCTCGCGAAGAACCCGACCGACCCGGGGGCGTACGAGCGGCTCGGCGAGCGCTACGTCGAGATGCAGCGGTTCAGCGATGCGATCGCGGCATACGAAAAGACGGTCCAGCTCGATCCGCGCAACAGCAAGGCGGCATTCGCGCTCGCCCAGCTCTACGTCCAGAGCGGCGCACCGATGAAGGCGGCCGAGCTGCTCCGCAACGTGCTGCGCACGACGAGCGACGACGAGGTCGTCGATCGCGCGGGCAACCAGGCGATCGATCTCGAAGAGATGACCGACACGCTCGGCGAGCTCGAGAAGGTCGTGTCGCCGCTGTCGTTCATG
>DAIRFU010000911.1:0-2156 GCA_036794935.1 Kofleriaceae bacterium
GGAAATTGCGACCGAGGTGGCTCGCCGCCACTGCCCGCAAGCAACGACGCGAACGCGTCGACGCCCCACGTGGGGTACGAGACGACTCCGGCCACCGCTGCGCCCGCCCGCGGCGCTACTCGGGCATCTCGGCGGGCGCGGCGTCGGCGTCCGGATCCTGCGTCGGTCGATCCTGGTCGTGGACCGCAGCGAGGCAGTCGAGCATCTCGCGGGCGACGCGACGGGCGCGCGGGCTTGCCTTCACCTTGCCGGTCGGCACGTGCGCGAGCGCGGCATCTGCACACTTCGCGGTCTTGCACGCACACACCTCGTCGCGCACCTTCGCGAGCTTGCCCGCCTCCCCGTCGCTGCACGCGCTCGCGGCGAGCGCGACGCAGATCACGTACAGCCGGAGCACGGACCAACTCTACATCACGCTATGCGACAATGACGGCGATGCGTAGATTGCCTTGCGTCGTCGTCCTCGCCGCGGTCTGTCTGGCGCCCACCGCCGCGTCCGCCGAGGTGTTCAAGCTCTACGGCGAGCTCGGCGGCGGCGGCATGTTCGGCAAGGGTCTGACCGGCACGCTGAAGGACGATGCGTTCTTCGGCAACGCGAAGGGCGGCGCGTACGGCGCGCTGTTCGGCGCCCG
Organism: Kofleriaceae bacterium; assembly: GCA_036794935.1. Classification (GTDB taxonomy): domain Bacteria; phylum Myxococcota_A; class Polyangia; order Haliangiales; family Haliangiaceae; genus JABFXX01. The sequence goes on from DAIRFU010000911.1 coordinate 633, forward strand.
GTTTCTGATCTTCGACGGCAACATCCGTCATCACCAGTACGTCAACGGCGACGGGCTGCGGACGTGGACGCAGTTCACGGCCGGCCTCAACTTCGGCGTCGACAGTGGCACCGAGGAGCAGAAGAAGAAGCACCAGGGCGGCTACGTCGAGATGGGCGCCGGCCTCGGGTTCGGCGTCGGCACCGGCGCGCAGGTCGATCCGCCGCTCGACAACTCCGAGATCACCGACAAGGCGTTCATGATCCAGGGCAACCTTGGCTTCGGCAAGCACCTGTCGAGCGTGTTCGACATCGGCGTCAGCGTGCCGGTGTCGTGGGGCTACTTCTTCAAGAGCGGTGGCGGCGCGAACAACATGGACAACCAGTACCAGGGCATCCAGGCCGAGGCACTGCTCGTGCTGCGCGCGAACATTCGCGTCCTCTAGTCGACGTCGGCGGCCGCGGTCGAATCGGGACTCAGCCTGGCGGCGGCGGGGACGACGATCTTCAGCATCTCGTCGGGCTCCATCATGCCGCGCACGCGGCCGAGCACCGCGCCGTCGGGCGCCATGAACACGACCGACGGCAAGGTCAGCGAGTCGTAGCGCGACTTGCGCTCGTCGTTGACGTCGTTGTTCTCGGTGACGTCGAACTTGAGCGGCACGAACTTCGACGTGATCGCCTCGAAGACCTCGTCGTCGCCGAACGTCAGCTCGAGCTCGTCGCACGGGTTACACCAGCTCGCCGAGAAGTCGACCATCACGCCCTTGCCCTCGGCGCGCGCGCGGTCGAACGCCGCGGTCTCGTCGTAGACCCACGGCAGGTGCTGCTTCGGCGTCATCTTCCACATCCACGCGCCGAGCGCGCCGACCAGCACGAGTGCGACGCCGACGCCCTTGCGGATGCGCTCCTTCCACGGGGCGTGGAACGACAGGTGGACGGCACCGAGCGCGATACCGACGACCGCGATCGCGATCACCGCGCACAGAAACCACCACGCCGGCGACGCGAGCGTCCGGATCCACGGCATGAACGGCTTCAGGTAATAGACGGCCGCGAACAGCAGGCCGATGCCGCCGACCGACTTGACGGCATCCATCCAGCGGCCGCTCTTGGGCAGTGACAGCGCGAACGCGGCGAGCACCCAGAACAGCACGCCCATGCCGAGGGCGTACGTGAACAGCAGCGCGCCGCCGCCGGCCACGCTACCGGTCGTCGACACGAACGCGAGCAGGCCGGCGAGGAATGGCCCCGTGCAGGGCGCCGCGATCAGGCCGCCGACCAGGCCCATCGCGAACGCGCCGCCGAATCCCTTGCCGCCGACCTGGTTGAGCTTGGCCTGCAGGCCGCTCGGCAAGTTGAGATCGAACGCGCCGAACATCGACGCCGCGAGCGCGAGGAACAACGCGACGAGCGGAAACACGATCCACGGGTTCGCGAGCTGCGTGCCGAAATCGCCGGCCTTGCCGAGCATCGCGAACGTCACGCCGAGCACGGAGTAGGTGACGCCCATGCCGCCGACGTACGCGGTCGCCAGACCGATGGC
>DAIRFU010000912.1:0-2154 GCA_036794935.1 Kofleriaceae bacterium
CGAATCGGTCCTTGATCTTCGAGAACACCAGCTTGTCGGCGACCTTGAGCTTGAGCGCGAGCAGCCCTCCGGGCTCGTCGCCCTGCTGGCGGACCTTGCTGCCCTCGCGGCCGACGGAGACCGCCCAGCCGAAGATCTTCTGCTTGAGGCCGGAGCCCTGCTTCACGCCCTCGAGGATCTTGTTGTAGACCTTCTCGAAGATCCGCGGCACCGCGGCCATGATCGTCGGCCGCACGACCGCGAGGTTCTCGACGATCTTCGGGATCCGGCCATCGACCGCGGTGACCGAGCCGGACGCGATGTGGCCGGCCATCAGGACCTTGCCGAACGAGTGCGACATCGGCAGCCACAGGTACTGGATATCGTCGGGGCCCCACAGCTTGACGGCCTCGATCGCGTCGGCCGTGTACGCCCAGCACTCGTGGAGCAGGCGCACGCCCTTCGGCTTGCCGGTCGTTCCCGACGTGTAGATCAGCGTCGCGAGCTGCGTGCCCTGGACGCCGGCGATGATCTCGTCGATCGCGCGCGGATCCTTCGCGAGCAGCTCGCCGCCCTGGGTCTCGAGCTGCGCGAGCGTCATCACCCAGTCGCCATCCGCCGCGTCCGGGGCACCGTCGATCAGGATCAGCTTGCCGAGCTTGGGCATCTCCGCGCGGTGCGCGCGCAGCTTCGCGATCTGACCGTTGTCCTCGACGAAGATGTAGCGGGTCTCCGAGTCCGCGAGGATGAACGCGCAGTCCTCGGGCGTGCTCGACGGGTAGACCGTCGTCGTCGCGCCGCCGGCGCACAGGATCCCGAGATCGCAGAGCAGCCACTCGACGCGCGTGTTCGCGAGGATGCCGACCCGCTCCTCGCGGTGCAGCCCGAGCGACACCAGGCCCGCCGCGATCGCCTTGATGCGTTCGCCGGCCTGTCGCCAGGTCATCGACCGCCACTCCTCGCCCACCGGATAGCGATACGCCTCGCGATCCGGGGTCTGCTGCACGCGCTGGGTGAGCAGCTGCGGAAGTGACGTGGTCTTGCGGGTCAGCTTCTCCGGTGCTGTCGACTCGGCCATGGCGGGGGGACTATGCCGCAATTCCTCTCGCTGTGGATCGGCGTTACGCTTGTCCGCGATGCCGTCCGCGACAGAATGGCTCGACTCGCTCGCCGCCGCCTGGCGCGCGGAGCGACTGGCCGCGCGGGCACGCGTCGCGCACGAGCGGAGCGGCCGCTCGCTCGTCGAACGAGTCGCGCTCGGAATCGCCCTCGCCCACCTGCGCATCGTCGACGAACAATCTGCGCCTGGCGATCGGGTACGGGTCCGCGTCGCGGTGCCCGAGCACGTCGATCTCGACAACCTGCGACTCTCGCCCGGCGATCCGCTGAGGCTGTGGGCCGAGCAGCCCGACGAGCCGAACGCGGTTCGTGGTGTCTTCGAGCGACGCGAGCAGCAGAGCGTGTGGCTGATGCTCGACCGGCCGGTCGACGAGCTCGACCGCGAGTACGCGCTCGACCCGGAAGCGCCCGAGCTCACGTTCGAGCGCGGGGACGCCGCGATCGAGCGCGCGCGCTCGGCGCTCGCGACCTCGGATCTCGCGCGGCTGCGAGAGGTCGCCGCGCTCGTTCGCCCGGCGAAGCTGCTCGCACCCGTGAGCTGGGCGGTGCTCGACGACGCGCTCGACGACAAGCAGCGCGCCGCGGTGGACACCGCCCTGCGCAGCGGCGATCTCGCGCTGATCTGGGGCCCGCCGGGCACGGGCAAGACGCGCACGCTGGTCGAGGTGGTGCGCCAACGTGTCGCGCGCGGCGAGCGCGTGCTCTGCACCGCGCCTTCGAACACCGCGGTCGACAACCTCGGCGTCCAGCTCGCCGAGGCAGGGGTACGCGCGATCCGGCTCGGTCACCCCGCGCGGGTCTCGCCCGCGCTCGCGTCGCTCACGATCGATGTCCAGATCGAGGAGGACGGGACCTACGATCTGGTGCGCGAGTGGCGCGACCGCGCGCGACAGATCCGCAGGCGCGCGATGACCAGCGACGTCCACAAGGGGAGCCGCGGCGACATGGCGCGAGCACGCGCCGAGGTGCGTGCGATGTGGGCGGAGGCCCGCGCGCTCGATCGCGACGTCGCCCGCGAGGTGCACAACGCCGAACGTGCGATCGTCGACCGCGCCG
>DAIRFU010000341.1:0-7708 GCA_036794935.1 Kofleriaceae bacterium
TGCTCGATCATCGCCGCCCGCTCGCGGGCCTCGGTGGCCCCGAAGTTCGCCGCGACCCTGCCGATCTGATCGATCAGCACCGCCGACGCGAGGAGCGGCAGGAGCACGATCAGCACGAGCGCGACGGTGAGCTTGACCTGGAGGCCGAGGTGACGTCGGCGGGTCATGGTCTGGGCCTGTAGAACGGTTGCGAGCGGATGCGCAGCACGCGATCGGCCTCCGCGATCTTGGGGTTGACGAACACGGACACGAAGCTGCCGAAGAACACACCGCCGCGATCGAGCCCACCCCCGGTGCCCTGCGAGAGCCAGCGCCGGACCTCGGCGAGCGTCTCGGGCGACACCGGATTGAGCTGCGCCGTGATGCGCAGGTAGAAGATGTCGTCGTATGGCACGTCGGTGAGCTTCGCGACCGGGAAGTCATCGACGGCGGTCAGGAGCTTGAGCGCCTCGGCGCGGAACTTGACCTTGCGCGTGCGCTTGCCGTTGGAGCCCTCGATGCGGATCACGTACTGCTCGTCCCACAGATCGTAGACGATCGTGCGCAGCTCGACGCGTACCGCGATCGGATCGCTGCTGCCGCGCGGGTACACCGCGGTGCCGATCTGGATCGTCGACGGGAACCCCGAGCTGAGCTGCTCGTACGCCGCCTGGTCGAACAGCTTCGCGATGTTGCCGGTCGCGGTCAGGCTCTGGCCGCGCTCGACGAAGCGCATGCGCTGGACCTCGCGACTCTCGTTGTCGCCCATCGCGGGCAGGGCGACGAGCAGCAGCGCGACCGCGGCGACGAGCCTCATCGCACCCTCCCGAGGGCGTTCGCGATCGTCAGCTCGAAGATGCCGAGGTCGGTGTCGATGCGCACGCCCGCATCGAGGTAGAGATCGATCGGGAGCCTGTCCCAGGCGTCCCGGTCGACGTCACCCGTCTCGGCGAGGCCCCACAGGCCGGCACCGACGAAGAAGTCGCCGCCGTAGACCCGGTTCTTGCCGGCACCGCGAAACAGTCGCGCCGCGTACTCGAGGCTCACCGCGCCGCCGAGCTCGCCCCACGGTGGCCTGTCGCCGCGCGTGGTCAGGATGTCGATCGGTGCCGCGCTCGACAGCACGAGGCCGAGCGCACGAGGCGTGAGCATGCGGTTGACGTCGGAGATGTGGATGCGGTCGAAGCGCGGCGCGTCGCCGAGCACGAGCCCACCGGCGAGCCGCACCCCGAGCGTGTGGCGCTCGTCGCGCAGCGGCCACCAGTGCTCGAACCGGCCGAACAGCGTCGCGAAGTCGTAATCGCCGCCGATCGCCTGGGTGCCGAGCTCGACGGCAGCCGTCAGCCGGGTCCCCCGGTGCGGCAGGATCGGGTCGGAGCGCGTGTCGCGATCGAGCCCGAGGCCGAGCGTGACGATGCGGCTGTCCCCGCGCTCGAGGTGGAGGTCGACGTCCTCGACGCTGCCGTCGGGCAGCGTGCGCGTCGGGGCGGCTGGCAGCTCGGCGGTGACTCCCTCGATCCGCGTCGCGAACGCGAGCCGGGTCAGCGCGGTGATGTCGTAGGTCACGCCGAGCCGGCCGCCGAGGCGTCGGTACGGGAACCCGGCGAAGCTCGCGCTGCTGTCATCGCTGCCGGCGATCCGGTACCAGTCGCTGCCGTGGACGAGCGTGAGCGAGCCGTTCGCGCCCCACCGCGAGCCCCGCAGCGAGCCGTCGGAGAGCCGGAGCTCGCCGGCCCACTGATCGCGCGTGCCGGCGATCGAGCCGTGCGCGGCGTAGATCAAGCCCGCGCCCGCCGCGATACCGAGGCCGAACAGGTTGCGGTCGCCGACGTCGGTGCCGAGCCAGTACGCCGACGCGGCGCTGCGGCCGAACCACAGCCGGTTGAGCACGAACGTGCCGCGCTCGAACACCTCGATCTCGATGATGACGTTGCCGCGCTCGCTGCCCTTGTTCATCGTGAACGTCACGTCGCGGAAGAAGCCGAGCGCGAGCACCTTGAACCGCGCGTTGCGCAGCCGCTTGTCCGTCGCGTGCAGGATGTCGCCGGGCGCGATCGGTAGCGCGCGCCGGATGATGTCCTCCTGGGTCGCGGTGTTGCCGACGATGTCGATGCGCTCGATCCGCAGCACCGGGCCGAAGGTCTCATCGGGCTTCAGCGTGCCGGCGCCCGCCACCTCGGTCGGCCCAGGCGCGGCGCTCTGCGCGTGCGCGCTCGTCGCGAGCCACGCGAGCACGAGAACCGCGTAGCCCCGCATCAACCCCGAACGTAGCGCACCGATCCGGCCGGCGGCTACCTTGTGACCGGGCGCACCGCGGTTGTGGTGCCGCCGCCACAGCGTGAAGAACGCCGCGCCGGCGCCGCGCGGACCGACGACGCAGGACCGCGAGATCGTTGTCTCGACGATCCCGCATGAACAAATGTGAAGCACCTGAATCTGGTCTGCGCGCTGCACACACCGTCCGCCATGCGCGTTCTCGGAATCATCGGGCTGGTCGGCAGCATCGGGCTCGTGCCCCGCCTCGCGGTGGCCCGGCCGCACCACGACGCTCCCGAGGTTCGCGACCATCGGTCGGAGCACAGCGAGCCCGTCGTTCGCGATCATCGCTCGGAGTCCAGCGAGCCCGTGGTTCGCGATCATCGCTCGGACCACGAGGCGCCCGTCGTCCGCGATCACCGTGGCAACGATGGCGGCGGGAGCTACGAGTCGACCGCGACCGAAGGCGGCGAGCCGGTGAGTGACCCCAGCGGGCCGAGCAGTCCGTTCGCGAACGTCCGTGGTCCGACGTGGACGCTCGAGGTGGGCGCGCTCGCGCATCGGTTTCGCGGACCTTCGTTCTCGCGCCGCGGCAGCATCGAGACGCTGGAGGGCAACATGGCGAGCTACGGCCTCGAGAGTGGAGCGCCGAGCGACGGCGACACCGCGGGCGGCGCGTTCGACATGCGCTTCACGATGCCCGCGACCGAGCACTCCTATGCCGGCGTCGAGCTCGGCATCGGCGGTCTCTCGCGCACGCCGGTACAGCTCATGACGGATGACTATCTCCATATCTCGTCACGCGCGATGATCGACACCGCGGCGCTGGTCGGCGTGCGAGCACGGCACGGCATCGCCGAGATCGGCGGCGAGCTCGCGGGTGGCGTACGAGTCATGTCGATGACGGTGAGCCCGATCGGTGCGGGCGAGGATGATCCGAGTGCCACCGAGATGTCGGTGACCGCGCTGGTCCAGGCCAGGCTTCGCGCTGCGCTGTGGGTCTCGCCCCACGTCTTCATGGCCGCGCAGGCCGGCGTCGGCGTCTTCGATCGCAGCGACGTCAACATCGGGCTATCGATCGGCCTGTCGTCGAGGCCGTTCGCGCGTCCGCGGTGACGCACGGGCTCCGCAGCAGGCGCCATTCGCACGCTCACCCGGAGCGAATGAGTTAATGTAGGCGCCAGTCACCGTGACCTGTCCGCATTGCCACGCGCCACTCGTCGCGACCGCCAGGTTCTGCCCGGCATGCGGCAAGGCAACGGCGCCCACCGAGCAGTCCAGCGAGAGCTGGCCGAACACCGCCGGCGCGCCCGATCTCGTCGGCAAGGAGATCGCGGGCCGCTACCGGATCGTCGCCAAGCTGGGCGAGGGCGGCATGGGGGCCGTCTACCGCGGCGAGCAGATCTCGCTCAAGCGCGCAGTGGCCGTGAAGGTGCTCAAACCCGAGCTCGGCGCGAACCAGATGGTGCTGCGGCGGTTCAACGCCGAGGCCGAGGCGGTCGCCAAGCTCAGCCATCCGAACACCGTCAACATCTACGACTTCGGCCAGGACAGCGATGGCTCGGTGTTCATCGCGATGGAGCTCATCGACGGCCGCTCGCTCCGCGGCGCGCTCCAGCACGAGGGCCCGTTCACGGCCACGCGCGCGATCGCGATCGCGCTGCAGGTCGCGGCGTCGCTGGCCGACGCGCACGCGCACTCCATCGTCCACCGCGATCTCAAACCCGACAACGTCATGTTGCAGGATCGCGGGCGCCAGAAGGACGTGGTGCGCGTGCTCGACTTCGGGATCGCGAAGCTGCGCGACGAGAACCGGGCGACGCAGCAGGCCATGACCCAGGCCGGTGACATGCTCGGCACGCCGCAGTACATGGCGCCGGAGCAGATCCGCGGCGAGGCCATCGACGGCCGCGTCGACATCTATGCGCTCGGCTGCATGATCTACGAGATGGTCACCGGCCGCATGCCCTACGAGGCGCCGACGGTCATGGCGATGCTCTCGAAGCACCTGCTCGAGCAGGCGGTGCCGCCGTCGCAGCGCCGGCCCGATCTGAACATCCCGCCTGCCATCGATCAGCTCGTGCTCGCCGCGATGGCCAAGAACCCGGCCGCGCGGCCGGCGACGATGGAGCTGTTCGGCGAGCAACTCCAGGCGCTGCTCGCGAGGCTGCCGGCCGATCCGAACCGCAGCGGCGGCCTGTCGATGGCCTACAGCGCCGGCGTCGCGCCGCCCGGATTCGCGCCGCCGGCGTTCGCGCCCCCGATGACGCCGCCACCCGGACCGTCGATCACGCCGCCGCCCCCGACGACCCCGCCGCCGAGTCAGGTGCCGGCCGGCCATGGCGCACCGAGCGTCGCGGCGCCGACCGCGAACCTTCACACGACGCCGACGCCGGCAGCGCCGGCGAAGAGCCGCGCGCCGGTGTGGATCGCGCTCGGCGTGCTCGGGCTCGGCGGTGCGGGTGCGGCCGTGTGGCTCGCGACGCGCGGCGACGCTGCGAAGACGGCGCAGCCGGACCAGCCGCTCGAGCATGATCCGTGGGACGACCGCGGCGACCACGCCCAGCCCGACCCGCCCACGCCCGACGAGCGCGACGAGCCCGACGAACCTGACCAGCCCGCCCCGGACGAGCCCGGGCCCGCGAAGCCGGATCCGTGGGCGAGTCACGACTCGCCGTCGGGTGGCGACACGCCCGCGGTCGCACGCAAGAGGGCAGCCGCCGCCGCGCCGGCGGGTACCGACTTCACCACGATCCCGGCGGGCACGAAGGTCACGCCACCGGCCGGGTTCACCGCGGCGGGCGGCGACGATGCGCAGGTCTACGTCAACGCGAGCCGTGGCGCGTTGATCGCGCTCACGCCGCTGTTCCCCGGCACGAACGATCCGGACCAGCTCGCGCAGCTGTGGGCGTCGTCGACCGGCTTCGCGAGGACCGGCCAGATCAAGGTCACGAGCGCGGGCAAGCAGCGCGACGCCATCGGCTTCGCCGGCAAGGGCGTGAGCCAGCTGATCGTCCTCTACGTCGAGCCGACCTACCGGCTCGGCCTGCTCTGCCAGGCGCCGACCGCGACGTTTGCGCGGCCCGCGTTCCAGCGCGAAATGATGAAGTTCCTGGAGCGGGGTGTCGCGCTGCCGTAGCGCTGCTACGCTGCGCGCATGACGCCCGAAGCGAAGGCCGCCATCCGACTCACGCAGTACGCGCGCGGCGGTGGTTGAGCCGCCAAGCTCCGGCTCGGCGAGCTGGCACACGTCCTCGATCACCTCGAACGTCGGGGATCGGGAGGCGTGCGTCACGACGTCATCGTCGATCACGAGCACTCGGATGATGCCGCGATCGTGCGGGGCGCACCGGGGCGCGATCTCGTGCTCACCGCCGATGTGATCGCGCCGCTCGTCGACGACCCCGAGGCCTTCGGTGCGATCGCGGCGGCGAACTCGCTCTCCGACGTGTGGGCGATGGGCGGCGAGCCTCGCTTCGCGCTGAACCTCGTGTTCTTTCCCGACGACCAGCTCGATCTCGCCGTGCTCGACGCGATCCTCGCCGGCGGCGCGCGCGTCTGCGCCGAGGCAGGCACCGCGATCGTCGGCGGCCACACCGTTCGTGATCCCGAGGTCAAGTTTGGCCTGTCGGTGACCGGCGACGTCGCTCCCGGCGAGGCATGGACCAACCGCAAGGCGCAGCCGGGGCAGGCTCTCGTGCTCACGAAGGCGCTCGGCACGGGCGTGATCGGCCAGGCGATCAAGAAGGGGCTCGCGAGCGAGGCGGCGATGGCCGCCGCCATCCGCTCGATGACCACGCTCAACCAGAGCGCGGCGACGATCGGCCGCGCGTTCGGCACCACCGCCGCGACCGACGTCACCGGCTTCGGCCTGCTCGGCCACCTGCGCAACATCGTGCGCGGCAGCGATGTCGCCGCGACGATCGAGCTCGCGACGCTACCGCTGCTGCCCGACGCGATCGATCACATGCGCGCGAAGGTGTGCCCCGCCGGCAGCAAGGCGAACCGGGCGCACGTCGCGCCCGACACCGCCTGGCACGACGGCACACCGCTGACCTCCGAAGGCGCCGACAGCGAGCGCGAGCTGCTCGCCTCGCTCGCGTGCGATGCGCAGACCAGTGGCGGCCTGCTGCTCTGCCTGCCCCCGGACCGCGCCGACGCGTGCGTCGCAGAGCTGCGCGGCGCCGGGCTGCCGGCCGCGCGGATCGGTGCGCTGTCCGCGCCGGGCCCGGGTGCCCGGATCACCCTGCGCTGATCAGCCGGCGGCGGGCAGATCAGCCGTGACGCCAGCGCCAGCCGCCGTAACGTAGCCAGGTCCACATGCGCGACAGCAGCGACGGCTCGCGCAGATCGAACGTCGGGATCGCGGTCGTCGACGCGGCCTCCTCGCGCTGCGCGGCGGCGGCGCGCTCTGCGATCTCGTCGTCGCTGGGCACGTCGGCGAGCGCGAGCAGCATGTCCTCGGCATCCTGAAACCGACGGTCGGGATCCTTGGCCAGCGCGCGCTGGATCACGCGATCGAGGACGCGCGGCGCGTCGCGGCGAAACGCGCGCAGCGGCCGTGGTGGCCGGTGCAGCGCGAGCTGCATCGTGTGCTCGGGGGTGTCGCCGGCGAACGGCTTGTGACCGGCGATCATCTCGTACAGCACGACGCCGATCGCGTAGAGGTCGGTGCGCGTGTCGTGCGGTTGACCGAGCAGGCGCTCGGGCGCGAGGTACGACGGCGAGCCAATGCACATGCCGGCGGCGGTCAGCGGCAACTCGTCGCGCAGCGACGCGAGTCCGAAATCGATCAGCACGGCGCGCCTGCCGTCCTTCACGAGCATCACGTTCGCGGGCTTGATGTCGCGGTGGATGACGCCTCGCGCGTGCGCGTGGGCGAGCGCGTGGAGCAGCTGGCGCGCGATGTCGAGGGCGCGCGCCGTCGAGAACGGGCCGACCTCGAGCGCGCCGTGGAGTGTCTCGCCGTCGAGCAGCTCCATCGCGATGTACTGGGCTCCATCGGCGCGGCCGTGATCGAGGACGCGTACGCAGCCGGGGTGATCGAGCCGCGCGACGGCTCGCGCCTCGCGCGCGAAGCGGACCTCGAAGTCGCCGGTCGGGTCCGGCCGGCGCGGCGCGCGGTCCGGAGCGAGCACCTTGAGCGCGATGTCCTTGGCCAGGCCGAGGTGACGCGCGCGATAGACGTACCCCATACCGCCGCGGCCCGCCGACGAGAGGATCTCGTAGCGCTCGGCGAAGATCGTGCCCGGCTCGAGGATCACGCCCCGAAATGCACGCAAGTCATGTGCCTCTCGTCCATTGCGCTGTTCGACGTACATCGAGAAGAAGTGTTCACGTCCGGTGTAGCCGGATGGCGTCACGCGTGCGCGGAAGCGCAAGCGCGTACACGCTCGCCGTGTCATGTGTTCCGGAAGCGAAAACGCGCGATGGCTGTGAGGCCACCGCGCGCTTGCGCTCGTTCGGAGGGGGG
>DAIRFU010000342.1:0-7708 GCA_036794935.1 Kofleriaceae bacterium
GCCGGCCCCAGCTCGGCAACCGCGCCGAGCGTCGCCGCCGCGAGGTGTTGCCGCCACTCGACGAGGACGCCGCGGTCGCGCTGACGGCCGCGCTGCTCAGACCGGCCGAGTATCCGCCCCTGCGCGCGCTGCGCCGGATCGCCGCGATCGCGCACGGCAACCCGTTGCACCTGATGATGCTCGCGCGCGAGATTCACCAGCGCGGCGCGGTCCGCGAGCGCGCGGGCGGCGCGCACTTCCTCGATACGACCGCCCTCGACGAGCTGTCGCCGGCGGCGCTCGGTCCGTGGCTCGCCGCGCGCGAGCTGGCCGGGCTATCCGACGAGCTGGTCGCGCTCGCGCGGCTGTGTGCCGTCCTCGGCGGTGAGCTGCAGCGCGACGAGCTGGTCGCGACCGTGGATGCGGTCGAGCGCGCCGGCGGCGCGACGACGACGATCGACGTCGACATCGGCCTGCGCGAGCTGGTCGCGGCGGGCCTGCTCGTCGGCCCGGACACGGAGGGGCAGGGACCCACGCCGGGCCGCGGGTCCGAGCGCGGCTACATGTTCCGGCAGGCGCTCGTCGAAGAAGGCGTGTACGCGACCACGAACGAGGACGAGCGACTCGCGCTGCACCGTGCGGCGCTCTCGTACTGGCGGCGCGCGGCACCGACGCCTGCCGCGGCGGAGCGGGTCGCCCGGCATGCAGAGACGGTCGGCGATGCGCAGGCCGCGGCGGCCGCGTTTGCGACACTCGGTGCGCGCGCGTTCGACGAGTACCACCTGCTCGACGCCGATCAGGCGTGGTCGGGCGCGTTGCGCCACCTGCCGGACCGCGATGCCGCGCGTGCGCGTGCGCTGCTCGGCCGGGCGCGAGCGCGCTACCGGTTGCAGCGGATGAACGACGCGCTCGTCGATCTCGAGGAGGCGACCGCGATCGCCGAGCACGTCGGCGACCTGCCGCTCGAGCTCACCGCGCTGATCGAGCAGGGTACCGTGCTCGACTTCATCGAGGGCATCGCGGGTGACTTCGCGCGCTCGAAGCAGGTCGCGGCTCGCGCACGGCAGCGGCTCGGCGACGCGGCGGGGAGCCACCCCGAGCTCGCGCTCGATCTCGAGCTCGCCGACGCGCGGACGCTGTTCCGCGAGCAGAAGTTTGCGGAGGGCGCCCCGCTCCTGCGTGACGTGATCGCGAAGGCGCGTCCGCTCGGTCGTCACGAGACCGCGACGATCGCGGCGCTGTTGCTCGGCCCGGTACTCTCCGATCTGCGCGAGCTCGACGAGGCCGAGCACGTGTTCGAGGACATGATCGAGAGCTGCGCCGCGCGTGGCGATCGCTGGCACCTCGCGGCGGCGTACGGCAACCGGGCATGGCTGTGGTCGGCCAAGGGCGAGATCGATCGCAGCGAGGAAGATCTGCGGCTCGTGATCCAGCTCGCGCGCGAGAGCGGGCAGGCGCATTACGAGCGGGTCGCGACGCATAACCTCGCGGAGACGGAGCTGTGGCGTGGCCAGCTCGACGATGCGCTCCAGCTCGCGCGTCGTGGCCTCGCGCTGCAGAGCCATGCCGAGGGCAGCACGCGGCCGGACCGGCTGCTCCTCGCGCGCGTGCTCGCGGCGCGTGGCGATCGCACCGAGCTCGCGGAGGTCCTGCACACGTTCGACGACGAGACCGGGCTCGCGGACGAGGAGCAGGTCGCGCTCGCGATCCTGCACGCGGTGGCTACCGGCGATCCCGCCGCGGTCGCGCAGGCGTTCTCCGGCATCGACACCGTGTTCGTCCAGATGCGGCTGGAGCTCGGCGTGCTCGGGGTTCGGCTCGGTGCGCTCGACGCCGAGCAGCGGGCCCGGCTGGTCGAGCTGGCGCGGACCGATTCGCTGTGGGCGGCCCGGGTCGGCGAGCTGTGATCGTTACGCCGACATCGTGGTTGGGGTAACCACGTCGCCAGAGCTCGCAAGGCGCGATACCATTGCTACGAGCAGCGAATGACCGACAGCAGGAATCGTCGCCCCAGGTCCGCGAGCGCGATGGATGCGCTCGTGTCATCGACTGTCGTCACGCCCACGGTCGAGGGCTATCGCATCGATCGTCTGATCGGTGAGGGCGGTTTCGGTCAGGTCTGGCGCGCGACGCGCGAGCACGACGGCGTGCTCGTCGCGATCAAGGTGCTTCACCTCGAGCTGATCCGCTCGAACGACGCGCTGACCCGCTTCGAGCGCGAGCTGCGCGCGATCGGCCGGCTCGATCACCGCCACGTCGTGCGTGCGTTCGATAACGGCACGCTGCTCGACGGCCGTCCGTTCCTCGTCCTCGAGTACATCGAAGGCCCGAGCCTGCGCGACGTGATCCACGAGCGTGGCTCGCTGCCACCGGCCGAGGCGCTCGCGATCCTCGAGCCGCTGTGCGATGCGTTGACGCAGGCGCACGCGGTCGATCTCGTGCATCGCGACGTCAAGGCATCGAACGTGATCCTCGGCCACGACGCGCACGGCGCGCGCCCGGTGCTGCTCGACTTCGGCCTCGTCAAGCTGCTCGACGCGGAAGGACCGGGCCTGACCTCGTCGCGCAGCATGCTCGGCACGCCGGCCGCGATGGCGCCCGAGCAGATGCGCGGTCACCCCGTCACCGCGGCGACCGACGTGTATGCCGTCGGCCTGCTCGCGTTTCACATGCTGACCGGCGCGCCCGCGTTCGGCGGCACGCCCGGCGTCGTGCAGAGCTATCTGCAAGTTCATGGTGCGCGGCCGCGGCCGTCCGCGAAGGTCGACATCGACCCGGCGATCGACGAGCCGATCGTGCGTGCGCTGGCGCCCGATCCGGCCGCGCGCTTCGCGTCGCCGCGCGAGCTGTTCGAGGCGCTGCGCGCGATCATCGAGCCGGCGGCGGACGGCGGCGAGCAGGACGTGGTCACGCTGTATGTCGAGGGCGGCCCGGCCGAGCTCGCCCTCGCGGCAGCGTTTGCCACCCAGACCGGCATGACGATCGCGATGAATGCCCCGGACAGCTTGCTCGCGGTCGCGCCGGCCCTCGATATCGCGGCGGCTCGCGGCCGGCTCGAGGAGCTCGCGCGCGGCGCGAAGGTCGCGATCGGTACCAGCCGCGCTACGATCTGCGGCGGTGTGGTCGACGGGCCTGCACTCGATGTCGAGGGCTGGGCGCCCTATCCGCTCGAGGGCGGACTCTGGATCACGCCAGCGCTACTGTAGGTGGCCTACGCACGCGTGCGGCGTGTACACGCGGTAAGTAAACCCACATTGCGATCGCTAACTCGTCGCGCGAACATGGTTCTTCGACGGAGGCCATCGCATGCGCTTGCTCTATCTTGCTGCAGCTGGATCACTGCTACTGGGCTGTACGATTGACGATCGCGCCGACGTCGGCGTGACATCGCAGGCGATCACGACACACAATCGCCTCGCGTCGAATCGACTCGCGTCGAATCGACTCGCATCCAATCGCCTCGCGTCGAATCGACTCGCGTCGAATCGACTCGCGTCGAACGGGCTCGTCGCGCTGGAGGACACCGCGGAGATCCTCGACACCGACGAGGGACGCGACGTCTACAGCTATATCGTGAGCTGCGCGCTGCCGGCGGACTACACGATCGAGGCGGATGTTTCGGGCGCGGCCGACACCGCACCGCCGGCGACGACGTACACCTGCGTCGCCGAGCACTGCACGTTCGTCGGCGGGCTCGGCATCGCGCCGGAGTGGATCGACCACCGGCTCGGTGCCAAGGGGCAGCGCTGGATGAGCGCGTGTCTGTTCTCGCGCGTCAACGCGAATGACACCGCCGAGTCGATCTCGATGCGCGGCGACAACCAGGGCCTCGTCGTCAGCGCCGAAGAGATGGAGCTGTACACGGCGGAGGAGGGCGCGTTCTACGGCAACCTGTTCGTCGACGATCCGGATCCCGACGTCGCGCCCGACTGGCACGCGTGCCGCGGCGAGGCGAAGGCCGCATGCCCCGGTGACGTCGGCTGCGGCGCCGGCCTCGCGAACCGCGACTGCGCGCAGGAGAACCCGGCGACTCCGGGGTTCACGTACTGCGGCTTCATCTACGACGGCGACTGCGGCGACTTCACGCCGAACACGCCGGGCGACTCCGCGTGCCGGATCTACGACTCCGGGCAGGGCACGTACGATCGCTGCTGGGGCGAGGTCGCGCACGGTCACGGTCAGGGTCACTCGCGCAGGCAGTACCGCGAGGTCATCACGACGTGGGTCGCGAACAATTGATGCTACGTTAGCGGCGTGAGCATCACGCGCCGCATCCTCGAGAGCGCGCAGTCCGGGCTGTCGAAGCTGACGTCGCTGGTCATCGTCGATGACGAGCCGCTCAGCTACGTCGAGAGCGCAGCGCTCCAGAGCGAGCTGACGGCCCGCAAGGCGGCCCGCGAGCGCTCGCACAAGCAGCCGCTCGACAACCCGCTTGCCCGCCAGGCACTCGCGAACCCGGGTGCGCGGACGGCGCGCGACAAGGCGGCGAAGGAGCGGGCGGCGCGCGTCCATCGCGAGCGCGACGCGCGCGAGGCCAAGCAGCGGGCGGCCGCCGACGAGGCGTTCCGCCGCATGAAGGAGCAGGCGGCACGCACCGGGTCGACGAGCTACACGTCGAGCAGGTCGTCGTCGTCGTCGTCGTACTCGTCGAGCAGCAGTGCGCGGCCGCCGCGGCCGGGCAGCGCCGACGCGCAGCTCGCCGAGTGGTACCGCCAGCTCGACCTCAGCCCGGGCGCGGATCTCTCGCAGATCAAGAGCTCCTACCGCCAGCTCATGCGCAAGTACCACCCGGACATGCACGCCGGGAACCCGCAGCGCCAGAAGGCGGCGACCGAGCTCTCGATGCGAGTGACCGCCGCGTATAACGGCCTGGTCACGCACCTCGATCACAAAAAGTAACAAGCCTGCACGGCCGTGGACCCTGACGAAGTCATGCGTCCCGCGAAGTGATCGTGTTATAGCCGCGACGTGGATAGCGAGAGCTCTGCGTCGAAGACGGCCCTCATGGTGTGCGCGTATCGCGCGCGCGCGAGCCGCTGGGACAAGCCGCTGTTCGTCGATCCGTGGGCCGCGGCGATCGCCGGCAGCGAGGGCGAGGAGATCGCCCGCCGGCTCGATCAGCGCTTCCCGCCGATGGAGCTCTGGCTCGGGCTGCGCGTCGCCTACCTCGATCGGCTCGTCGGCCTCGCGGTCGATCGGTTGTCGATCCGTCAGGTCGTGATCCTCGGGGCCGGCTACGACACGCGCGCGGCGCGGCTGCCGCGGGCCGGCGTGACGTTCTTCGAGGTCGATCATCCGGCGACCCAGGCGGCCAAGCGCGAGCGCCTCGCGCAGCTCGCCGGGTACCCGGTCGACGCGGCCCGCTACGTGACGTGCAACTTCGAGCGCGAGGATCCGATCGAGCGGCTCGTCGCGAACGGGTTCGCTCCCCGCGAGCCGGCGCTCGTGATCTGGGAAGGCGTCGTGCCGTACCTCACCGAGGGTGCGGTGCGGGCGACCGCGTCGCGGCTGGCGAGCGGGCTCGATCCGCGCTCGCTCGTCGCGTTCGACTTTGTCGGCAAGAAGTTTGCCGCCGGTCAGGGGCTCTCGGACAAGGACCGCCAGACCCACGCGATGGTCGGCGAGCTCGGCGAGCCGATCCGCTATGGCTCCGACGACATCCTGCCGCTGCTTTACGACTGCGGCTTTCGCTGGGTGCGCTCGCTCGACTTCAACGAGCTCGCGCTCGAGCTGCTCGGCGACTACCAGCGCGACCGCCAGTTCCGGTTCCAGCACCTCGCCCTGGCCGCCGTGCGCACGCCGGTCGCCGAATGGCCCTGATCGACGCGCTCCGCCGCCTCGCGCCGCGCGCCCGGCCGTGGCTGCCGGCAGCGCTCCTCGTCGTGCTCGCGCTCGCGATCGCGTGGGCATTCGCGGCGACGACGCTGCACGTCGCCGGTCCGATGGGCCTGCCACTCGACGACAGCTACATCTACCTGACGTACGCGAAGCAGTTCGGCCGCGCGCAACCGTTCACGTACTTCCCCGGTGGCGGCTACTCGGCCGGCTCGACGAGCGTGTTGTGGCCGATGCTACTCGCGCCGTTCTGGACGCTGGGCGCGCGCGGGCACGCGCTGGTCTGGGTCTCGTTCGGGATGTGCTCGGCGCTCTACGCGGCGGTCGCGGTCGGCTGCTATCGGTTCGTCGCCCGGCTACGCGGCGCGCTCGCGGGTGTGCTCTGTGGCGTGCTCGTGCTCGCGATCGCACCGTTCGCGTGGTGCGCGCTGTCCGGCATGGAGGTCGCGCTCGCGTCGGCGCTGCTCGTCGGTACGCTGCTGCTGCTCGTGCGCGAGCCGACGCTCGGCCGGCCGCGCTGGCTGCTGGTCGCGTGCCTCGCCGCGACGTCGTTATCGCGCCCCGAGGCGACGCTGCTCGTCGGCGCCATCGTCGGCGTCCGCGCGATCCAGCAGCTGCGTGCGCAGCAGTGGCGCGCTGCCGGGTGGTGGCTCGCGTCGCTCGCGCCGGTGGTCGCCTGGCTCGTCGCCAACAAGCTGATCGCCGGTCATTACGTCCCGAACACGGCCATCGCGAAGAGCCACTTCTACCTGCCCGGGTTCGACTGGACGTACTGGTGGGACGCGGTCACCTCGCAGTCCGGCCGGATGCTGCGTGGCCTGTTCTGGGACGGGGCGAGCCCGCTCGTGTGGCCGCGGCTCGTCGCCGCGCTGTTCCTCGTCGGTGCGGTGCGGGTCGCGTGGTGGGCGCGGCGCGAGAAGCAGTACCTGGTCGGCGCGCTCGTCGTGCTCGCGCCGGTGGTGATGATGCTCGCGGTCGTGGCGACCTCGGGGCTGTGGAGCTTCCAGAACTACCGCTACATCGCACCCGCGTTGCCGCTGCTGATGATCCCGGTCGCGATCGGGCTGGCGCCGGCGGGTAGGTCGCCGGCGGTACGGCGCGCCTGGTACGCGGGGGCCATCGTGCTCGTGCTCCTGTTCGCGCGCGCGGCGCGGCCCCGCGTGGTCGCCGATGCCCGCCTCTACGCGCAGGGCGCGATGGACACCAACACGCAGGTCGTCGCGATCGGCAGGTACGTGCATGACAAGCTGCCCGATGCGAACGTGATGTTTCACGACGCCGGCGCGATCGCGTACTACGGCGATACCCGCGTCTTCGACATGCTCGGCCTGGTCACGAACCATCAGGCCGCCGTCGCGAACAATGGCCCGGGCGCGCGCTTCGAGTTTCTCGAGAGCCTGCCGCCGGCGCAGCGGCCGACGCACTTCGCGTATTACCCGAGCTGGCTGGGGACGACCGAGCTCTACGGCGAGGTGCTGCGCCACACGCCGCTGCGCCGCGCGATCGAGCCGCGCCGGTTCGCCGGCTCCTCCGACATGCAGCTCCTCGTCGCGAGCTTCGATCACACCGGCACCGGCGAGCGGCCGCTCAACGATCACAGCGGCTGGTCGATCGTCGATCGCGTCGATATCGCCGACCTCGCGAGCGAGCGTGCGCACGGCTGGGTCGGCCGGCTCGGCCGGCGCGCGTTCGGCGACCCGACGGCGCGGTGGTCGGTCGTCCAGCGCTCGACGTCATCGGGGCTCGTCGTCGACGGTGGCCGCACGATCCGTGGCGGCAGCGAGCGGTTCACCGTGCACGTCGACCGGGGGAAGCCGACCCGCGTCGTGCTGCGCACCGGGGGCCGGCGCAGCTACCCGTGGCACGAGCCGATCGACAAGCCGGTCACGATCCG
>DAIRFU010000343.1:0-7699 GCA_036794935.1 Kofleriaceae bacterium
CGAAGAGACCAGGCAAGCGATCCTGTCGCGCGCATTCCAGCTCGCGACGGTCGTGGGGGTGTCGGGCGTGTCCATCGGTCGGCTCGCGGAGGAGATGGGCCTGTCCCAGAGCGGCATCTTCGCCCACTTCGGTTCCAAGGAAGCGCTCGAGGTCGCGGTCGTCGAGGAGGCATCGCGGCAGTTCGTCCAGGAGGTCATGGTCCCGGCGCTCCGCCACCCGCGCGGGGAGCCGCGACTGCGTGCGCTGTTCGATCGCTGGGTCACCTGGGGACAGCGTCCAGGTGGCTGCTTCTTCGTCGGTGCGAGCACCGAGCTGGACGATCGGCCCGGCCCGCCCCGCGACGCCCTCGTGCGCGCGCTCAAGGACTGGGTCGACGAGCTCGCGAAGGCCGTCCGCATCGCGATCAGCGAGGGGCACTTCCGTCCCGACGTCGATCCAGAGCAGCTCGCGTTCGAGCTCTATAGCTTCATGCTCGGCGTGCATACGTTCCATCGGTTCCTGCGCGAGCCCACGGCACTCGACCGCGCACGCGTGGCGTTCGAGCGCCTCTTCGACGCGGCACGCGTCACGTCTCCGCGTCCTCGTTAGCCGTCTCTCGAGATCAAGGAGGTCCCTGTGCAGCACTCATCGTCACCCAAAAATAGCACGGTCGTTCGTTCTAAAAATGTCGTCCGCTTGACCCGCGCGGCGCTCCAGACCGCCTACCTCCTCTCCGAGGATCTCGGCACCAGCTTCGCCGAACGACTGTTCACCACCCCGCGCCGGCACCCGCGCCCGGATCGCGAGCGCGCCGTCCTCGCGTCCGCGCATCAAGGCAGTGTCGAGGTCACGCTGCGCGCACCGCGCTGGCACCATCACCGGATCTCGGTCGCCACCTGGCGATGGGGCGTCGGCCCCGCGGTCCTGCTCGTCCATGGCTGGGAAGGGCGCGGCTCGCAGCTCGGCGCGTTCGTCGAGCCGCTGGTCGCCGCGGGCATGTCCGTCGTCGCGTTCGATGCGCCGGGCCACGGTGACTCGCCCGACCATCGCCTCTACCTCACCGACCTCGCCGACTGCATCGCCGACGTCGCCGCCGCGACCGGCCCGCTGCACGGCATCATCGCGCACTCGTTCGGCGCTGCGGCCACGTTGCTCGCGTTCCAGCAGAGCGGCGTGCGCGCGCCACGCAACGTGATGGTCGCGCCGAACGTGCTCCTGGACGACGCGTTCCAGCGCTTCGCGCGCACCGTCGGCCTCGACGACTCCGATCGCACGGCGCTCGAGCAGCGCCTGGCCGCACAGACCGGCCAACCCATCGACGCCCTCCGCCTGCCGGCGCTCACCGCGCAGCGCGACGACGCGCTACTCGTCCTCCACGACCGTGACGATCGCGAGGTCAGCTTCCGTCACGCCGCCGAGCTCGCCGCGACGTGGCCGCACGCGCAACTTCACCCCACCACCGGCCTCGGCCACCGCCGCATCCTCCGCGATCCCGGCGTGCTCGCGACCGTCACCGAGTTCGTGCGCTTCGGCGTCCCGCTGCCCGCGTCCGATCTGGTGCGCGAGGTCGATCGCCAGCTCGCGACGAGGCCCTCATGAAGCTCGCCCGCAGCTACGAATACGAGGGCCGCACGCCCGACGTCTCGCTGATGCTCTCGATGCCCGGGCTCGAGTACCTGCGCGGCATCCTGCGTGGTGACTACCCGGCCGCGCCGATCGCGGCCACGCTCGACTTCGAGCTCGTCGAGCTCGATCACGGCCGCGCCGTCTTCGAGGGCACGCCCCGGCGTTTCGCGTACAACCCGCTCGGCGGCGTCCACGGCGGCTGGGCCGCGACGATCCTCGACTCGGCGCTCGGCTGCGCCGTCCACACCACCCTGCCCGCGGGCAGGTACTACACGACCATCGACCTCTCGATCTCGCTCGTCCGGGCCCTGACCGAGCGGACCCAGCGCGTGCGGTGCGAGGCCCACGTGATCCACGCCGGCAGCAGTGTCGCGACCGCCGAGGCCAAGCTCGTCGACGACCGCGGCCAGCTCTGCGCCCACGGGACCACCACCTGCCTGATCATGGCCCCGCGCTGACCCGGGCTCGCTGCCGGCCCCAAGACTCCGGAACCGCTCGCCTCATCGAGTGATCCGGCGGCGTCTTGACAGGTCACGTCCTCGCTGATACCCATACCGCCACTCCTGGGGTCGTAGCTCAGCTGGGAGAGCGCTAGAATCGCACTCTAGAGGTCTGGGGTTCGATCCCCCACGGCTCCACCAGGAAAACGAAAAGGTCTCGCAGCAATGCGGGGCTTTTTTGTTTTCGGAGACGTTGGCGGCTGCGCGTTCGCACGGTCGCTGCCCGCATTCGCTCGACTCCGTCACCTCTGCGAAATGGGGCATTGCTCGGGCCCCTGGCCTACCGCGACCTCTCACGGATTCGCGCGAGAGGTTCGGCTCCGAGCTGGTCTTGACGTTCGACGAGCACGTTCACGGCCGGATTCATCGGCGCGCTACCGTGAACGATCGCCCAGAGGTAGTGCGTCACGCTATCTGCGGCATCTTGCGCAACAGTCGGCTTGTCGTGATCGAGGAGCGCAATCAGCAGGTCGAGGATTTCCGCCACATCGCGGGTGCGCTCCCAATCGGAGAACCAATCATTGATCGTGTCGAGCGCAAGACGCAGCAGCGGCGAGTTGCGGTCGAGCGCGCGCTTCATCACGGGAACGAGCGGCTTCATCGCGATGTTCTGGGCGTACCGCTCCATGCGCCAATCGCTGGTCACTTTACCTAGGGCGCGCCACGCACCCGATGCGAGATCCTTGCTGTCTTGCGCCGCATACTCGAGGAACGCAGCGTTGGAGCCGTTGCGCAGCTCGCAGTACGTCAGCAGGTAGACCGCGTTTGCACGCGCGACCTTGTCCTTGTTGGCGATCGCCGTGCGCGCGCGCGCGAACACTTGATCGCGCGATGCAAGCCCACACACGACGAGCTTCGCGATCAGTTTTGCCGCGACCTCGCCAGCATCGTGCCGCTGCCAGCCACGACCACTGGCCGGAATCGATAAGAACGGCCAGAGCTCGTCGGCGCCGACCCCCAGAAGCTCCAGCGCGTGCCGTTCGTCTCTGTCGGCCACGTCGAACATCCGCCACAACGTCCAAAGTGTGTCTGCAGACGGATTCTTTCGAAACTCGGCCAGGGCGACGAACGCGCCGTCCAGACTCTTCGGATCGAACGGCCGTTCTGGCGAGGACTTCGACGCGGCCAGCGCAAGCACGACGCCCGCAAACTCGACGAGACTGTCCTGCTGGCCATTTGTCTGGAACTTTTCGACCTTCGATAGAGGAAACCAGAACGCGTCTCCAATGCGGAGGATTGCATCGAGGTCGTAACCAGGTGCAAGGTTCGCGATCGCGACATTCGACGCGGACGCCGTCGCGTAATCGACCCAATCGATTGGCACCGTCGCTTGCCGACGGATCGTCTCGCCGAGGTACGCGCCCCACGCAGTCGTCGTGTCGCGCGCGATTCGCCCGCCCGCGGCCGCCACGATCGCCTCGAGGTTGGTGAGCGAAGCGAGCGAGAAGTCGAGCTCGTGAGCTTCAGCGAGCTGCGTCGCAAGCGAGACGATCCGTGGATCGCTCATGTCCTACCCTGATACGTCGTCATGTTGGGGTCGCGAAGTGCATCAGAATTTCTGTACAGCCATTCCCACAAAACACGCCGGGATGGCGTCCCGATCCGGGCCCGTAATACGTGAGCGGTGAGTTGCAGACTTTGCACATCACAGGTTTGCCGGCGATGACGTCAGCGATCACACGTTCCATCTCGGCGACCTTTGCCAAGGTCTGTTGTCTGTCTCTCTTCGTCACAATTGCTCGACCTCAGCAGCGCACCACGACTCGGTATCGTCATCAAACGTCATCACGAACGCGTACGAGCGATCACCGACGCGAACCTGATAACGCTCGGGCACGCGATCGAACACCCCATGGCTGAAAAGCGCGATTGCAGCCGCGACTGCGAACGCCGGGCGATCGAAGTCGGCTGGTGCGACGAGATCCGCATCGACATCGGCCACGACCGTGTCCGCCGGCGAGGTGCGCGTCGCTTGGCCGATTGCGTCGATCCACGATGGGCGCGTCGCCTCGCTCAGTCGCGCGTGTAGCTCGGGCGAACGCGGTTGATCGATGACGATCGCGATCGCGGCACCACGTAGGTCGCAGATCGTGAAGGGAACCTGCTCGGACGCGAGGTACGGGCTGTCTCGGAGCCTGAACCCCGAGTTGTCCAACACACCCCAGCCGTTGCGCGTATTTCCACATTGGAACGTGGTCATTGGCTGGACACCCGCGTGTCGCCCGTTCCTGTCCAGCCACGGAAGACATATCCCCATTCGTTCCAAACGACGCCTGTGCCGTCGTCGGTGGCGCACAGAGAAAATGCCTCGCGCGTCTCATCCGTGATCGGTTGAAACGTCCAAGTCCGCAGGTCGAGCATCTCGTGGTTGGGGCCAACGATGTGATAGGGGCCGCACCACGTCGGAGGCGTGCTGGCGATCGACTCGAGCCATTTCGGATCCGCCGCGTTCCAGCTGCCGAACACAGCGCCGCGCACGAACAACGTTGTTCCATCCGTCGACACCTCGGTGCGCCCACACGGACTCGGCCACCACACGCGTGGCAACGTACGCCACCGACGCGCGAAGAAGCCGACGCGCGGCTTGTACAGCATCATGCGCTCGCGGCTATCACCGTCGACGCTTACGACGACACCTTCCGCCGTCCACCCCTTCACCCAGAGCGACGCAAGGTGCGAGACCTTTGGTTCATCGCGCACTGCGCCGTTCAGATCGACGATGCGCAGTCGAGGCGCATCACAGAAGCCGCCGATCGCAAGCTCGTCGCTGCCTGGTGACCAGGCGACGCCAAACGGTTGCTCCGCAATATCGACGAGCTTTCGAGGTGTACCGCCGGTGGCCGGCACGACCCAGATATCGTGTGGATCGCCGCTCGAGAAAGCTCCGTCCAAACCTGCATCGCGACACGCGACAACCGCGATGTGCGTTCCATCGGGCGACGCGTGCAGCTCGACGACGCGACCCGCGATCTCGGCGACGTCGACAGAGTCGGTCGCATCGGCTGCCCAACGCATCAGGATCGAACGGGGCCCTTCGGTCGCTCCCCATAATGAACCGTCGCGATTCCACACCGCGTGGTTCACACCTTGGAGCCACTTTGCTCGTTGCACTAACGGCGGCGGCGAATCGGCGGCGCTCGACGAAAGTTTTTCGGCGAGCTTGCGCACCACTGCGTCAGCGGATGGCTCGAACCCATCGAGGATCGCGTGCGAGTCGTCGCGGTAGCGCCACATCGTGAACCCGGCGTCGTCGAAGAGCTCGAAAGACACGTCATACCTGTCCATCCGACCGAAGTCCGGATGCACGTCGCTTCTAGACGGTTGGGCAGGGAGCCACGATCTGAAGCTGATCTTGCCCGGTGGTAGCGACACGCTCACACCCAACTGACGCGCGAGATCCTCGAGAAAGCCCAGCGCATGCGAGCGCGAAAGCACGCGGAGCTCCCCGGCGCGCTCCTCGTTGCTTGTTAGAAGGCGAAGCTCCCCGCTGCCTGCGCGTAGACACAGGACCTCGCCCCACTCGTGAAGCTCACAACGTGCGATGGGACCTGGCCGCGGCGAGACGTCCGAAAGCTCACCACCGGGAAATCGTACGTGCACGTTGTTGTCGAGGAGCGGGCGCGCCTCCCGTCGAGCAGTCGCCTCATCGGCAAACTCGACGACGAAACGCGCGACCGGTCGGCCCTGCTCGTCGGTCCGCGACTGGATATCCTGTAGGTCGCGAATCGTGATGTGCTCGTGCGCGCCGGTGAAGGCGAGCTCGAGGGTCCGGGTTGCGAGCAGGTAACGCAGCGGCGCGAGCGATGTCGATGCGAGCCAGGGCTCCAAGTCAGCATGGGCGCGGTAAAAAGCGGTTCGGCCCGGGCGCGCAGCGCGTGCCATCGCCAGCGAGTCGTCGGCGGTCCTGCGCAGCCACGCAGCTTCGTCGACGGCTTCGAAGCCGCGCTTGCAGATCATGCGATCGGCGTGTGGTTCGATCTCGTCCCACGCTGACCAGAACGCGTCGGGGTCTTCGTAGTCGTCGCTGACCGCCGCAATAGTCGTGAGCACCAGATGGCAGTTCTTCGCGAGCGGTGGCTTGGGAGCGATGTTGGACCCAGCGTCGCGGCTGAGTTGGATCCTCTCGGTCCCAGGCCGCTGCGCGACCGCCGAGGCAAGTGATGCCATCGTCTGAAGCCATTGCGGCGAACGGTCGTCCTCCGGGGCGTCGCCCTTCACATGCCAGTTCGAGTACGCGTCCTGATGCCAGCGCAGTCGCGTAGCGTTCGCAAGTTGGATCATCTCGTCATCGACGATGGGATCGAGTCCCGCCGCGGTCGCGGCCGCAACATAGTGCTCGAGCAACTGCGCTTCCGACGTCGCTTTGTGATGAACCGCCTGATAACTGAGCATGAGGTGGACGCCTGCCATCTCGAGGATCCGCGTGCTTGCCATGCGATGTGCCCTAGACTTCGATTCCCGCACGAGTTGCTAGCTCGGCAACATCACATCCGCGTCGGTCGGAGAATTCGGATGCGACCGTCTCGAGATCAGCGCGTGCACCTGACCGATCGCCGCTAATCCATTTCAGCTGAGCGCGCAGCACTTTCTGGAAGCCGGCGTCGAGTGGGAACTCATTCAACATCGCGACGGCACCGTCGATGCGATCCAATTTCGCGACGATCACTTCGAGCGCGTTTCGCACTTGCTCATGAGCATCAGCGTCGCCGTCGATCCATCGGTCCGGCAGACCAGTCACGAGCTCATGTAGCCGCGCGCCGAAATGGACGATGTCTTTTCCGAGCACGAGCAAACCCGTGTCGTTCGTGCGAAGGCCGGTTATCGCGTCGAACACCAACCCGACGTTCACGTAGAACGAGTTGCCACCGTGTGAGCGTTGAACGTTCACGAGCTGTGTCACGTCACCACGCCGTCGCTCGAACGTTCGCGCTCGCTTTCGAAACCCGGCCCCGACCAAGAGCGGCTTGATGGCCGCAATCACGCTCTCCACGGCGCGTTGCTACAACGTCAGCAGAATTGGTTCAACCAATTTCGTTCGCCACCATTCCGCACGATTAGCTAAAGCTTTCAACTGACTGGGCGCGCTGCGGAACGGTCCGCGCTGCAAGCTCACGACATCATTCAGCGCCTCTTCAATCGCACTCTAGAGGTCTGGGGTTCGATCCCCCACGGCTCCACCAGGAAAACGAAGACGCCGCGTAGAGATACGCGGCGTTCTTCGTTTCGGCGCGGACCGAGCAATCGTTCCGCAACTCTAGAGGTGGCGTTGCAGATCAGGCAGCTACGATCGCGAATCGTTCCGGGCGCGTTCTAGAGGTCCGGGGCATCGCACTCTTGTGGGTGCCATCGTCTCCTCATACGACTCGCCTACCGACGACCACGCCAATAGCCGGGGCGGCGCCGCGTGTGAGCGACGGCCACGATGATGACGGCGTGGCGCTTCTCGTCGATTCGGTAAAGTACGACGAACGGGAACACGTCGACTACCGCACGTCTGTAGCGCGGATCGTCAGGCCACACCTGGTAACGCTCGGGCATCGTGACGAGCCACTTCCGCACCGCCTTCACCTCGCCGAGAAATTGCTTGCCCAGT
>DAIRFU010000344.1:0-7690 GCA_036794935.1 Kofleriaceae bacterium
CTGCGCCTCGGCATGAGGCGTCCAGCCGATCGCGCGCAGCTCACCGCCGGCCGCGCTCGGACTGGCGCCGAGGTCGCGAGCTCGACGAGCTGCGCGACGAGCTCGTTGCAGCGGGCATCAGGTGCACCCTGCATGGCGTCACGCCCGTGCTCGGCTCCCCGCGTTGGCGCGAGATCGAAGCCTGGCTCGGTCAGCAGGCGGTCGCCCCCGAAGCCTTCGTCATCGTCGACGATGGTTTCGACATGGGCCCCTTCGCGTCCCGGTTCGTGCGGACCAGCCCGCTTACCGGCCTCGACAGCGAGGCGGCAGCTGCGATCCGCACATTGTTCGGGACGCCGCACTAGGCAGCCACGGCACCGACGTTTCGCGTTGACCTGATGGCGCGGCGCGGTGACCAGCGCCGGATCGATTGCCCGTAGCACCTTGTGGCACTCGGTGACGCCAGGTGCAGGTATGATGGCCGCATGCCGACGGAGATCCCTCTGGGCCCACCGCGGCGAACCGTCCGGCGGGTGGTCGGCGCCGTGACCGGTGTCCCGATCGGAATCGGCGTCGTGTTTCAGCCTCACGCTTTGCTGCTCGGTATCGGTGGCGGCGTGTTCCTCACCTACGTCGTGGGCTGTACCGCTCTTGCAATGAGAAGAATGCGGCGCTTCGCCACCGAAAACAATTTGGCACTGGGTGCGCTCGGACGCGGTGAGCTGGCCAACGCGCGCGAGGTGTTCGCGCGCTGGGCTCGGAGCAATGACGACGCGGTCAGCGCCCTGGCGCGGCACAACCTCGGCTGGACGCTGATACTCGAGGGCCGGGCCGGAGATGCCGTGACCATTCTCGAGGACGCGGCCCTGTATCACCAGCGCGCCTTGACGCATCAATCGCAGCTGCCGACCACTCGCGTCGACATCGCGCTCTGCCATGCGCTGCTCGGCGATCTCGACCGAGCCGACGCCTGGTATGCGAAGGCGGATGAGCCGGTGAAGGCACCGCCGCGGCCGACGTTCAAGGGGATGATGGCGATCGTGCGGGGGCTCATCGACTGCCGAAGAGAGCGCGCGGCGGAAGCGATGGTCTCCCTCGAGCACGCGTGGGCGGAACACGAGGCGACGATGTCGGGCGAGACGCTGCGCATGATGCGCGTGCTGCGTGCCTTCGCGTGTGCGGCTGCAGATGGCCCACGCAATCAGGGCCTCGTCGAGCGGGTGCTCGGCGACATGAGGCCGCGCTACGCGGGCGAGCTCGCGTTTCTGGGCGGCACCTGGCCCGAGATGGCCACGTTCCTCGCGACGCATCGTCTCGACGGTTAGACCGAGCGTCCGCGCAACATGGCCCGGCCTACGTCGTCTGCTCGTTCAAGAACTCGGCCCGCCCCTTCTCGATCGGCGCCGCGCTCATCGCCACGCCGTCCTCGCGTGGCGGGCGCTCGGCAAGATCAATGCTGGGGAGCTCGCCGAAGCGCTTCGTGGTCGCCACGAGGGCCGCGCCCCAACCACGCTCGCTGTAAGGCAGCCCCTTGCGCGCGCAGAACGCCCGGACGATCGGGGCGGCCTTACGCATCTGCAGGTGGCTCATTCGCTGGAACAGGTGGTGCTCGACCTGATGATCGAGCCCGATGAGCAGGAACGCGAACACCGGGTTGGTCAGGAGGTTCTGCGTGGTCCGGAGCTGGAGCACGAAGTTCTCCTCGTAGGTCCGGTACAGCGGCGACTCCATGTGCGCGGGCAGGAAGATGGCCGCGATCATCACGCCCGACAGCGTCGCCCAGGCGAGATAGAACGCCACGGTCGCCGCGATCGACACGTCGAACAGCAGGGGCGGCAGCACCAGCCAGACCACGTAGTGCAGCCCCACCAGGGTGAGGTCGATGGTGCGATCGAGCGTCGGCGCGAGCCGCCGGCGCCGGGCGTGCCACCAGATGCCGTCCCATCTCATGGTCAGCGTGGCGAACAGCGCGATCGGCCAGAACAGCAGGGACTGGTGACGTTGCACGAAGGCCCGCCAGCCGCGGTCGACGCGCTGGCTTCGGTTCATCGCGTACGGGTAGATGTCGACGTCGGGATCCATGCCCGCCACGTTCGGAAACGAGTGGTGCATCGTGTTGTGCTTCCACTTCCAGTAGACGAGCGGAAGCCCGGCGAGGAGGCTGAACAGGAAGTAGCCGAGGACGTCGTTGGTCCACTTGTTGCGGCCTACGGCCCGGTGCCCCGCATCGTGGCCGAGCATCAAGAGCCCGATGCTGACCGCCACGCCGGCGACGAACAGCGGCGCCTTCGCCCACCACGAGTCGACGGCGAACATGCTCGCGAACAAGGCGACGGTCGCGCACGCCAGGAACAGCGCCTTCGCGTAGACCCGAACGGGCTGGTACTCGAATACCAGCGCGGCATCGAGCTCCGCCCGTAACTCCGCTCGCAGATCTGACATCGGCCTGCTCTCATACCACGCGCTGCGCCGGCACCTGCAACGTAAGGCTCTTCATGGAGAGCTCAGGTCGGCTGCAGGGCGTCCGACGCGCGGCCCAGGTCGCCTCGCGCCTCGAGCCGCGACAGCAGCAGGTAGTAGTAGAGCATCCCTCGCTGGGTCCCCAGCGCGTCGAGCGCGGCGGCGGCGTCGAAGTGCGGCGAACCCGTGACGAACGCGAGGTTGCGCAGGACACTCGAATCGTTCATCGGAAACACGTCGAGCCGGCCGAGCCCGCGCAGCAGGATCAGCGTCGCGGTCCACGGCCCGATGCCCTTGATCTCGCACAGCCTCGTCACGGCCGCCGGGCTCGGCAGGGCCTCGAGCGCACTCTCGTCGAGGGTACCGTCGAGCAGCGACTCGCTGACTCGGCGCAGCGTCGCGAGCTTGCTGGCACTCAAGCCGGCAGCTCGCAGCACGCGATCACTGGCATCGCGCAGGCGATCGGCGGCCGGAAAGACGTGGAGGGCGCCGGAGCCGGCCGGGATCGCCCGTCCCAGTGCCAACGTCATGCGGCGCGAGATCGCACTCGCGGCGCTGAGGCTGACCTGCTGGAACAGGATCGAATTGACGCACCCTTCCCAGAGCGTCGGGTACCGCGGCGGCTTCACGCCACGCATGCGAACCGCGAGCCCCTCGAGCCAGGGCAGGCGCCGAGCCGCGCGATCGAAGGCTGCGACATTCCGCTCGACGCCGAGCACGCGTCGCAGGATCGCGAGCGCGTCGCGGTGATCCTGGGCGCCGCCGCCCGCGAGCCGTACCCGGAGGCGATCCGCGCGAGTCTGGCTGACGCGTGCGATCACCGTGTCGCGCGCGCCCGGCAGGGCACGCAGGTACTCGCCATCCGGGGTGAGCACGTCGACGATGTTCGTCGACAGCCTGCGCAACACGCTGACGGTGAGATCGAGGCGAAATGGCGTAACGACATCGATGTCGTACTCGCCGTGATTGGTTCGCGTGCGCGGCACCGGACACCGATCATTCCATACCTGCGAGCGGATGCATCTGGCGCACCGATTGCGCGGGGGGCGCCAATCACTGCCTGGTGCGGATGTCGCAACAGGCGTCCTCATGGCAACCAAGGTCTCCATCAACGGACTGGGGCGGATCGGGCGGGCGCTGCTGAAGCTCGTCATCGACGAGCCTGGCTTTGACCTCGTCGCCGTCAACGATCTGATCGACGCCGAGAGTCTTTCCTATCTGCTTCGTTTCGATACGGTATACGGCCGGTACCAACGGGCGGTCACGGTCGAAGGCGGCGAGCTCGTCCTCGACGGGCGCCGGATCCGGACCACCAGGATCCGCGATCCCCTGGAGCTGCCGTGGAAGCAGCTCGGCATCGATCTCGTGTTCGAGTGCACCGGCGCACTCACGAAGCGCGAAGACCTCGAGAAGCATATCCGTGCGGGTGCGCGAACCGTGTTGCTGTCGGCCCCGTCGAAGAGTGCGGACGTCGAGA
This sequence comes from Kofleriaceae bacterium, assembly GCA_036794935.1. Taxonomy (GTDB): domain Bacteria; phylum Myxococcota_A; class Polyangia; order Haliangiales; family Haliangiaceae; genus JABFXX01. The sequence goes on from DAIRFU010000344.1 coordinate 3,917, forward strand.
CCGTGATTCACGGTGTGAATGCGCGCAGTGACACCCGGATCCTCTCGTGTGCGAGCTGTACGACGAATTGCATCACGCCGATCGTGGAGATCATCGGCCGGCGTATCGGCTTCGACAACGCGATCATGACGACACTGCACGCCTACACCTCGTCGCAGTCGATCGTCGACGGCCCCAACCGGCATCGCCGACGCGGCCGCGCCGCAGCAGCCAACCTGGTGCCGACCACGACGGGTGCCGCGCTGGCAACCGCGCGCGCACTGCCGCAGTACGTCGATCGGTTCGACGGCGTCGCGGTTCGCGCGCCGGTCCCCGCCGGCTCTCTCGCGGACATCACGTTTCACACCACACGCAAGACCACGGCCGACGAGGCGAACCAGATTCTCACCGAGGAGGCGGAGACGCGACGCTATCGCGGCGTCATCGGCGTCTCACGCGAGGCGCTGGTGTCGTCTGACATCGTCGGCGATCCGCGTGCATCGATCGTGGACCTCGAGCTGACGAAGGTGGTCGGTGGTGACCTGCTCAAGATCATGAGCTGGTACGACAACGAGTACGGATATGCCAACCAGATGGTACGCGAGGCACGCGCAGTGTCGGGCATCGAGCGCCGGGAGTGACTGCACTCGAGGTACGGCTCGTCGACACGCCGCGAGAGATCGGCCAGGCTGAGAGAAACCGGCGCACACGGCGGAGATGCCGTGCGCGTTTGCTCGCGGCTTGCATGACAGGCAACAGGAGATCGCGTGGACGAACGAAGTGACCAGCTACCCGATGCACTCGTGTTCTTCGGCATCACCGGAGACCTCGCCTTCAAGAAGGTGTTTCCCGCACTGCACGAGTTGATCAGGCGCGGCCACCTCGATGTCCCCGTGATCGGAGTGGCTCGCCCCGAGTGGTCGATCGAGCAGCTGAACGCTCGCGCTCGCGAGAGCATCGCCGCACACGCGCACGGCGCGGTGGACACGGCGGTATGCGACAAGCTCGCATCGCTGCTGCGGTACGTGCACGGCGACTACCAGGATCGGGAGACGTACAAGCGCCTCGCCGATGCGCTCGGACCGCGCCGGCGTCCGCTGTATTACCTCGCGATCCCGCCCAGCATGTTCGGCACCGTCGTGTCGGGACTCGCCGAGGCGGGATGCACGCGAGGCGGCCGCGTCATCGTCGAGAAGCCCTTCGGACGTGATCTCGCATCGGCGCGGGAGCTGAACAAGCTGTTGCAGAGTGCGTTTCCGGAGCGAGCGATCTTTCGCATCGATCACTATCTCGGCAAGGAGCCGGTTCAGAATCTGCTGTATTTCCGGTTCGGCAACTCGCTGTTCGAGCCGCTGTGGAACCGCAACTTCATCGCCCGCGTGCAGATCACGATGGCCGAGCAGTTCGGCATCCAGGGCCGCGGCCGGTTCTACGACGAGGCCGGCGCGATCCGCGACGTGATCCAGAACCACATGCTGCAGGTGGTCGCTTGCCTGGCGATGGAAGCGCCATCGGGCGGCGACCGCGATTCGCTTCGCAACGAGAAGACACAGGTGCTGGAGGCGATCGTGCCGCTCGCGCCCGAGGATGTGGTGCGCGGCCAGTTTCGCGGCTATCGCGACGAGCCCGGGGTCGCCGCGGATTCGAACGTCGAGACGTTTGCTGCGGTCAATCTATCGATCGATAGCTGGCGCTGGGCCGGGGTTCCGTTCTGCATCCGTGCCGGCAAGCGGCTCCCGGTGACGTGCACCGAGGTGCTCGTCGAGCTCAAACCGCCACCTCGGTCGGCGTTTGGCGAGGACCTCGCGTCGCTCGCGGGCACGAACTATCTCCGGTTCCGGCTCGGCCCGGATGTCGCGATCGCGCTCGGCGTGCGTTCGAAGCTCGCGGGTGAAGCGATGGCCGGGCACGATGTCGAGCTCGTGGCCGCGCAGGCGAATGCCGACGCGATGCTCCCCTACGAGCGGTTGCTTCGCGACGCGATGCGAGGCGATGACGGGCTGTTTGCGAGCGCCGATGCCGTGGAGGCGGAGTGGCGCGTCGTCGATGGTGTCCTCGGCGACGCGACGCCGCTCCATGCATACGACGCGGGGACATGGGGGCCGGCGGAAGCCGACCGGATCATCTGTGGGCCGGGTCATTGGCATCGGCCAGCAACGAGGCAAACATGACAACCGATCTCGATCGCACGTGCATCAACACGATCCGCTTCCTCGCCGTCGACATGGTCGAGGAGGCGAAGTCGGGTCATCCGGGACTTCCGATGGGCGCGGCACCGATGGCGTACGTCCTGTGGACGCGCCTGCTCCGCCACAATCCCGAGAACCCGCACTGGTGGGATCGAGATCGATTCGTGCTGTCCGCAGGCCACGGTTCGGCGCTGCTCTACGCGCTGCTGCACCTGACGGGATATGGCCTGTCGCTGGACGAGATCCGGCACTTCCGGCGACTGGGCAGCCTGACGCCGGGGCATCCCGAGAGTCACCTGACACCGGGCGTGGAGGCGACGACGGGCCCGCTCGGCCAGGGCGTCGGCAACGCACTCGGGATGGCGATCGGCGAGGCGCATCTCGCCGCGCGCTACAACCGCCCCGGGCACGACATCCTCGGCCACTGGACGTACGTGCTCGCGAGCGATGGCGATCTGATGGAGGGCGTGCAGAGCGAGGCATGCTCGCTCGCAGGCCACCTCGGGCTCGGACGTCTCATCGTGCTGTACGACAACAACCACGTGACGCTCTCGGGCACGACCTCGATCGCGTTCACCGAGGACGTACTCGCGCGCCACCGCGCGTACGGCTGGCACGTGCAGAGCGTGGCCGATGGCAATGACCTCGTCGCGATCGAGGAGGCGCTGCACGCTGCACGCAATGCCAGCGACCGGCCGTCGCTGATCTCGATCCAGACGGTGATCGGATACGGTGCTCCCGACAAGCAAGGGACCTTCCATTCGCACGGCAGCCCGCTCGGCGACGCGGAGCGGGACAAGGCCAAGCAGCGACTCGGCTGGCCGCTCGAGCCGCACTTCCACATCCCCGCGCCCGCGGCGGCACGCTTTCGCGAGGTGGTCGCGCATGGCAAGAGCCTCGAGCGCGCGTGGCAGGACCGGTTCGCCGCGTACGCGGCCGCCTACCCGGAGCTCGCGCGCGAGCTCGAGCGCCGCTTCGAAGGGGTGCTGCCCGAGCGCTGGGCCGAGGACCTCCCGGCGTTCGCGGCGACGGACAAACCGCTCGCGACGCGCAAGGCGTCCGAGGCGGTGCTCCAGCAGCTCGCGCAGCGCCTGCCGGAGCTCGTCGGCGGATCGGGTGACCTCGATCCATCGACCTATACCTGGCTCAAGCAGGATGGCGACTTCGAGTCGCCGTCGCGGCCGCGCGACCACGCGCAGGGAGCCGTCGGCGGCGGCTGGAGTCACGCCGGGCGCAATGTTCACTTCGGCGTCCGCGAGCACGCGATGGCTGCGGCCGTCAACGGGCTCGCGTATCACGGCGGCTTCATTCCATTCGGCGCGACGTTCCTCGCGTTCTCCGACTACATGCGTCCCGCGATCCGGCTGGCCGCCCTCGCCCGGCTGCCCTCGATCTTCGTGTTCACGCACGACAGCGTGGGGCTCGGCGAGGATGGGCCGAGCCATCAGCCGATCGAACAGCTCGCCGCGCTGCGCGCCATTCCGAACCTGCTCGTGATCCGGCCGTGCGACGCGAACGAGACCCGCTGCGCCTGGCAGCTCGCGATCGAGCAGGACAGCCGGCCCACGGCGATCGTGCTCACGCGTCAGTCGGTGGCGACGCTCGA
>DAIRFU010000345.1:0-7689 GCA_036794935.1 Kofleriaceae bacterium
CGGCTGGCGCGCATAGATCACCCCGAACGCGACGACCGCCGCGATGATCATCGGCCCGAGCCCGACGATCGCCACGTCGTTGCCCGTCGCCCAGCCGGCCAGGCAGCCCACGACCGTACCTGCGACCGACGTGATCGCGACGAAGCGCAGAAACCGCCCCGTGCCCCAGAACCGCTCGAGCGTCGGCACGAGCATCCACAGCATGAGCGCGGTCAGCAGCAGCGACAGGAAGTTCCACTCGAGGATCGGGCTGGTGACGAGCGTCCAGACCCGGTAGTGCTCGAACACCTGGCTCGGTGACGCCACCACCCACTCGGTGATGTCCGCACGCACCCCACGGTCCGCCATCAACCAGATGACTGACAGCGCGGCCTGCAGGCAGAGGACGATCAGCGCACCCCGCGTGATGCGGGTCTGGCTCCAGTCGATCCGGGCTCGGCGTCGCCTTGCGGTCACTCGAAGACCTTAGCATGTGCTCGTCGGAACACCGCCACGCGGGCCGTGTGCCGCGACGGCCTCAGAAGGTGAGCACGACCACACCGCCGAGCGCGAGGCCCGCGCCGATGCCCGCGCCGCCGAGCGCAGTCCGGTTGTGATCCATCGCCAGGTACGCGGTCATGCCGGCGCCGGCAGCCACCACGCCCGCGAGCGTCAGCGCGATGCCAAGTGCGCGGCCGTGGCTCCGCGCGTCGTCGGCCTCGGCGTGCGCCTTGGCGGTGGCGACATCGAGAGCGGCACTCTGCTCGGCGGCCTCGTCGGGCAGCTTGTCCGGGACGGCGGTGAGCAGCTTGACCGCGGCGAGGGTCGCGCTCGCGAGCACCTCGTTGACAGTACAGACCTCGCAGCGGCTCGCCTCCTGCGCGAGCACGTTGCCGGTATCCGTGCGCATCAGCGTGACGACGTAACCAAAGCTCGTCCCCGCGCCGGTGATCGCCGCGAGCAGCACGAGGTCGGCACCGGTCTGCGTCTTGACCTCGCTCAGGCAGTGGCCGACGAAGCAGCCCTCGGTCCACTTCGTCGAGTTCGCCATCATCTCGCGCATGCGCTGCTGCGGCGCGAGCCAGTACTCGCGGCTGTCGAGCTGCTTCTCGAGATCGCTCTGGAACTGGCGCTGGATCTCGGTGGGCACGCCCTCGACGCGGACGTCGAGGATGCCGACGATCCGGCGCTTGTCGTCCGGATCGGGGCGCACCGAGGTGGCGGTGCTCGCGACGGTCGTGTCGTCACCGCCGGACTTCTTGTTTGCCTTCGCGCCGGGGCGCGCCTGGGCCACCGTCGCCGCGCCGAGCAGCGTGATGAGCGAGAGGCGGGCGATCACGCTTCGTCGACTTGCGTGATGAACTGCTTCATCAGTCCATCGATCATGAGGTTGCGGTCGGTGACCTGGTACTTGCCGTCCCGCCAGCCCTCCTGCACCTCGTCGTACCGCTTCTGCGCGTCGGCGATCACGGTCTTGTACATGCCGACCTTCTTGATGATGTCTTTCTGATTGCGCACGAAGTACGCGATCATCGATGCGCCGGCCGCGACCGAGAGCACGAGGCCGAGCGGGCCGCCGAGCGCGTAGCGCAGGCCGACCCGCAGCGCGATGGCCAGCCCGGCACCGATCGCGACCTTCTTCGTGCCCGAGCCGTCGACGACCGAGTCCTTGGCCAGCGCCATCGACGTCGAACCGGACGCGATCAGAAGAGCGATGAAGTTGCCCTTCCGGGTCGTCCAGCCGCGGTCGTAGTACTCGCGGATCGCCTGCTTCAGGAACGCGTCGTACGAGCCGTAGAGGCCCTGCGCGTTCGCGGCAGCATCTTTGGACGGTTCGGCCACATCGGCAGCTTACCAGAGATATTCGAGTTGGTTTGACAGGGGGGGGCGCGTCGCACAGATTCGAGGGGCATGCGCACTCGACTGGCGTTGCTCCTCGTCTGTGCTCTGGGCACCGCCGCATACGCGGATCTCCCGACCGGTCGCGACAAGCTGATCGCGGGTGATTACAAGACCGCGATCCGCGAGCTGGTCGGAGTGAGCGGCAAGGACCAGCGCCCGGCGCGCATCCTGCTCGCGCGCGCGCAGGTCTCGATCGGTGACTACGCCGCGGCCGAGGGCACGCTCGGGCCGGTCGCGCGTGGCAAGGACGCGACCGCGGTCGAGGCCCGGCTCCTGCTCGACGATCTGCGCCAGATGACCGGACGGATCGGTGACGCGCGCAAGGACCTCGAGGCGCTGGCGAAGGACAAGCCCGACGATCGCGCCGTGCGCACGGCGCTCGCCGAGGTCCGCTACGCCCAGGGCGATGTCGTCGACGCGAAGACGCTGTTCGACCTGACGATCAAGGAGTTCGACTCCCAGAAGCTGAACCTCGACGATCCGGTGCAGCTGGTGTTGCTCGCGCAGGCGGCGAAGTACACCGAGCAGTACGAGCTGGCGAACGATTCGTACCGCGCCGCGCTCAAGCTCGACCCCAAGCTGACCGACGTCGGCGTCTACTGGGCGGATCTGTTCTCGCGCAAGTACGCGAGCGAGCTCGCCGCGCAGACGCTCGAGGAAGTGTTCAAGGTCAACCCGAACCATCCGGATGCGCACGCGGCGATGGCCGGCGTCATCGTGGAGACCACGTACGACCTCGCGGCGGTCCGCCATCACCTCGATGCGGCGCTCGCGGTCAACCCGAAGAATGCGCGCGCGCTGCGCGTGCGGGCCTCGATCGAGATCGATCGTAACGAGTGGGACGCCGCGCAGAAGACGCTCGGCCAGATCCTCGCGGTCAACCCGCAGGATCTCGAGGCGCTCGCGATGAAGGCGACGATCGCGTGGCTGCGCGATGACACGAGGACGTACGAGGCCGAGAAGGCCAAGGCGTTCGCGATCGATCCGAAGTACGCGGAGCTGTACCGGATCGTCTCGCGCTCGGCGGTGCGCGAGCATCGCTACGTCGAGGCGATCGAGCTCGAGAAGCAGGCGATCAAGGTCAAGCCCGACTTCTACGAGGCGATGGCCGGCGCCGGCCTCGGCTACCTGCGCCTCGGCATGGAGAAGGAAGGGCTCGAGTGGCTCGACAAGGCGTACAAGGGCGACGGCTACAACGTCCGCACCGTCAACACGCTCAATCTGTTCGAGAACCAGATCCCGAAGAACTACACGTTCCACGCGACGAAGAACTTCAAGATCCGCTACCACAACGACGAGAAGCCGGCGCTCGAGCGCTACCTCGAGCCGACGATGGAGCGCGCGTTCAGCGACATGGTGAAGCGCTATGGCTTCACGCCGAAGACGCCGGTCACGCTCGAGCTGTATCCGGACAAGGAGGCGTACGCGGTGCGCACGGTCGGCCTGCCCGACGTCGCCGCGCTCGGCGTGTGCTTCGGCCAGGTGATCACGGCGATGTCGCCGATGACGGGCGACATCAACTGGGGGATGGTGCTGTGGCACGAGCTCGGTCACGTGTTCGCGATCCAGCTGTCGAACAGCCGCGTGCCGCGCTGGTTCACCGAGGGACTCAGCGAGTACGAGACGCTGATCGCGCGTCCCGAGTGGCGCCGCGAGAACGACGCCGATCTCTACGGCGCGCTCGCGAACGGCACGCTGCCGTCGATCGGCCAGCTCAACAGCGAGTTCATGCAGCCGGACGCGAACGCGGTCGTCGTCGCGTACTTCTTGTCGGCGGTCACGATCGAGTGGCTCGCGCAGACCTACGGGTTCCCCAAGCTCGTCGACGCGCTGAAGCTCTACGGCAAGGGCAAGGAGACGCCCGAGGTGCTGAAGGCGATCACGGGCAAGACGATCGCGCAGCTCGACACCGACTTCCACAAGTACCTCGAGATCCGGCTCGCACCGTACGCCGGCACGTTCAAGCTGCCGACGCGCGGCTTCGACGACGTCACCCGGCTCGAGGTCGCGGCCGACGCGGCGCCGGAGAACGCGAAGGCACGCGCGAACGTCGCACTCGCCTACTACTACGGCGGCGACGCCGACAAGGCCGGTGCGGCGGCGCAGAAGACGATCGCGCTCGATCCGAAGAACGCGATCGCGCGCTACATCCTCGCCGAGATCGCGGTCCACACCGGCGATGCCAGGACGGCGAAGCAGCTCTACACCGGCCTCATGATCGACGGCCACGACAGCTACGACCTGCGCGCGCGCCTCGCGCAGCTCGCGCAGGAAGCGGGCGACACCGCCGAGGTCGAGAAGCAGCTGTGCGCGGCCAAGAAGCTCGATCCCGAGCGCAGCTACCCGTACCAGGCGCTGTCGGCGCTGTACAAGAAGCAGGGCAAGCAGGCCGAGGCGCTCGCCGAGCTCGAGCAGTACGCGTACATCGAGCAGATGGAGCTCGCGCCGCTCAAGGAGCTGGTGCTCGCGTACGAGCAGGCCAGCAACTGGGCCAAGGTCCGCACCTACGGCGAGCTCGCGCTCTACATCAGCACGCAAGATCCGGAGGTGCTGTCGGCGCTCGGCCGCGCGTACCTCGAGCTGGGCCAGCCCGACCGCGCGCTCTACAGCTACGACACGATGCTCGTCATCAACCCGGCACCACGCCGTCCCGCGCTCGTCCACCTCGGCCGCGCGAAGGCGTACGCCGCGCTGGGCAAGAAGCGAGAGGCGAGGGCAGCGCTCGCGCTCGCGATGAAGACCGAGCCCGAGAACGCCGAGGTGCTGCAGCTCAAGACGAAGCTGAAGTGACGACGAGCTTCTGGATCGTGTCGATCACCTGACGCAGCCGCATCGGCTTGTCGAGGAAGATATTCGCGCCGGCCTCGAGCGCGGACTTGCGCGCCGAGTCGCCACCGGCGGAGACCGCGATGATCGGTAGCTTCGTCAGCTGGAGCTCGGTGCGCGCTGCCGAGATCACCTTGGCGCCGTCGACCACGGGCAGATAGACGTCGATGATCAGCGCGTCGAACGTCTCGCGGCGTAGCGCCTCGATCGCCTGCCTGCCGTCCTCGGCGTTCGACAGCGCGAACGTCACGCCGCCGCCGAACTCGCGCTTCGCGGCGCCGCGCAGCGCGTCGCTGATGAGCTGGGCGACGTGGCGGTTGTCCTCGACCACGAGCAGCTTGAAGATCCGCGACAGCGTGCTCGGGTCGCCGCGCCGGATCTTCTCGATCATGGCCGCGAGCTGGTCGCGGGCAGGGCCGGGCGCGAACTCGATGCCGGCGCCCGCCTCGCCGTCGCCGCCATCGCTGGGCCCGCGCGTCCACCGTACGGTGCCCTGGACCGCGATCGGCTCGACGAGTCCGGGGAAGCCGAGCAGCAGCGTGATGTGCGTACCGATGGGCAGCTCGCGCGTGGTCGCCACGAACGTACCGCCGCTCGACAGGTTCTCGGTGTAGTCGCCGAGCAGATCCTCGGCGCCCTCGTACTCGACAAACAGGGTGACCGGCTCGCGGTCGCTCTTGCGTTTGTCGTCCTGCTCGGCCATCCCAGCCTCGATGATTGCTTGCTCGTCGGGCGAGTGCAATCGTAACTACGACGGGTTTGCAGGAACGCTGACCGTGAAGGTCGTCCCGGTGCCCACCGTGCTCTGCACCGCGAGGTCGCCGCCATGGTCCTTGACGATCTGCTGGGTGAGCGCGAGGCCGAGGCCGCTGCCACCCTCCTTCGTCGAGAAGAACGGGTCGAACATGCGCCGCTGCACGTCGGGTGCGATGCCGTGGCCGTTGTCCTCGACCTCGATCAGGATGCGGTCGCCGGCGCGCCGCGTGCGCAGGACGACGGTCCCGCCTGGCTTGCCAGCGAGCGCCTCGGTCGAGTTGCGCACCAGGTTGATCAAGCACTGCCGCAGCTGCGCGGCATCGACGAGCGCGATCGGGTCGCCGGGGCCGAGCTCGACCGCCAGCGCGACCTGCTTGGCGGCGAGGTCCTCGCGCACGAATTTCGCGAGCTCGCCCACCAGCGGGTTGATCGCCTCGGCGGCGATCTTCGGCTTGGGCAGCCGCGCGAACGCGAGGTACTCCTCGGTGATCGCGGTCAGCCGGTCGACCTCGTGGTGGATCGCGCGCAGCAGCTTCTTCGCCTCGTCGGAGCTGGACTCGAGCTCGTCCTGGAGCAGCTCGGTGTTGAGGCCGATCGACGACAGCGGGTTGCGCACCTCGTGCGTGATCATCGCGGCCATCTTGCCGACGGCGGCGAGCCGCTCCGAGCGCACCAGCTCGCGTTCGCGCTCCTCGACCGCGCGGCCCATCGAGTTGAACTCGCGCGCGAGCTCGACGACCTCGGCCGGGCCGTGCTCCTCGATCCGGTTGCCGTACTCGCCGGCGGCGACCCGGCGCGCCGCGTCGCGCAGGCGGGCGAGCGGCCGCAGCGTCATCACCACCCAGATCGTGACGAGCAGGCCGAGCAGCACGGCGACCGAGCCGAGCCCGATCGTGATCCGGCGCGCCTCCTGCTCGTGCTTCTGCAGGTTCTTCAGGTACGTCTCGAGGCCGCCGGCGACGTCGCGGGCGAGCTGGCTGGTCTGGCTCGCGATGGCGCGCTCGCCGTCGCGCAGCGGCGCCAGCGCCTCGCTGACCTGCTCGCTGCCGAACGGCTCGCCCCGGCGCAGCGCGAGCGCCACGTGGTCGTAGTGCGGCTTTTGCGCGTCGACGAGCATGCGGGCCCGCTCGACCGCGTCGCGCTGGCGGTTGAACTCGCCGCCGGCGTCGGCGAAGAACTTCTCGAGTGCCGCGAGCTCCCGGCCCCGGCGCTGGCGCAGGTTGTCGAGCTTCATCCGACCGCTGTCGGTGCTCGACTCCTTCTCGAACGCCTCGCTGAGGTACGTCTTGAGATCGTCGCTGCGGCGGGCGAGGTCCTTGGTCAGCTGGAGCAGCGGCAAGTACCCGGTATCGACCAGCTCGACCCAGCTCTCGAGGCGCATCTGGTTGATCACGATGTTCGTCGTGACTCCCGCGAACGTGAGGGTCAGCACGGTGAAGCCGACGATGATTCGGCCGGATAGCGTGCGCAGGAGGCCGGAGAAACCGGCGAGGATTCGCGCTGAAACGCTCCGCACGATTCGTGTATACTACCTCCTCTGAGGGAGCCCATGATCCGTGCACTTTCACTGACTTGTCTTGCCCTGGTCCTGGTCGGCCTCGGCGGATCAGCGGCATTCGCAGGCAAGCCGTCGATCGCGGTGCTCGGCCTCGAGGTCGTCGATCAGAACGGCACCCCGACGGCCGCGGACACCCAGGCCGCCAAAGAACTGAGCGACGGTCTGCGCGCACGCGCGAAGGCCGGCACGGGGCCGTACCAGCTCGCCCCGGGCAGCGACAAGGAGCTGATCGATCAGAAGCTGCTCAACAACTGCGACAGCGAGGCGCCGTCCTGCATGTCGGGGATCGGCAAGCAGCTCGACGCCGATATCCTGATGTTTGGCCACTTCGAGAAGCAGGGCAAGGCGTACCAGGTCACGATCAAGATGCTCGATGTCGGCCGCAAGGCGGTCCTCAAGTCATCGAGCGACATGATCCCGCTCTCCGAGGCCAGCGGCGCGCCGCTGCAGGGCTGGGCGAAGCGGATCTACGGCAAGCTCACCGGCGAGAGCGCCGGCATGCTGATCGTCAAGCTGGCCAACGCCGACCGCGGCACGATCCTCGTCAACGGCGAGCCGAAGGGCACGATCACGAACGGCACCGACACGGTGAGCGGCCTGCCGGAGGGCAAGGCGAACCGCATCGGCGTCGAGTCCGAGGGCTTCCCGCGCTGGGAGAAGGACGTCAC
>DAIRFU010000346.1:0-7683 GCA_036794935.1 Kofleriaceae bacterium
ACTTCGCGAAGCTGTGCGCGCTGGTCACCGGCGCGCTGTCGGAGGTGACCGAGGACGAGCTCGTGTTCCGCGTCGACCTCCGGCTCCGGCCCGAGGGCAGCGCGGGCGCGATCGCGAGCTCGCTCGACTCGCTCGAGCGCTACTACGAGACGTTCGGGCGGGCATGGGAGCGCCAGGCGTGGATCAAGGCGCGCCCGTGCGCCGGCGACCGCGCGCTCGGCGACGAGACGCTCGCGATGCTCGCGCCGTTCGTGTTCCCGCGCATCACGTCGCCGACGGTGATCGACGACGTCTACGACCTCAACCGGCGGATCAAGCGCGAGCTCGTGCGCGGCAACGACGGCTTCGACCTCAAGAATGGCGACGGCGGCATCCGCGAGATCGAGTTCTTCGTGCAGGCGCTGCAGCTGATCCACGGTGGCAAGCGGCCGAACATCCGCAAGCGCGGCACCCGCGCCGCACTCGACGCGCTGCTGTTCGCCGGGCTCGTCACCGACGACGAGCACCTCGCGCTCGGCCGCGCGTATCGCTGGTTGCGCCTCGCCGAGCACGTGCTGCAGCTCGAGGCGGACCTGCAGACCCAGATCGTGCCCTCGGATCTGGAGGCGCGCGCGGTGTTCGCCGACCGGCTCGGCTGCGCCGATCTCGACGCCGCGCTCGCGCGTCACACCAGCGAGGTCGCGCGGCTGTTCCAGACGCTGGGCGGCGGGCCCGACGAGCAACCCGATGTCGACGCGATCCTGTACGGCGAGCTGCCGGATGCCGAGGAAGCAGCGGCGCTGACCCGGCTCGGCTTCGCCGATGTCACCGCGGCGCGCGCCGAGCTCGCACGGGCGCGGCGGCGGCCGGGCTCGCCGCTATCGCCGGCCGCGAACGAACGGTTGGCGCGAGTCGGCGCGATGCTGCTGACCCAGGTGGCGGCGTCGGCCGATCCCGACCAGGCACTGCGCGCGCTCGGCGATCTGATCGCGCGGCGTGGCGAGACCTGGTCGATCTGGCGCCTGCTCGGCGAGCAGCCGGCGATCGCGCGCCTGCTCGGCTCGCTGCTCGGCGCCAGCGCGTATCTCGCGCGCACGCTCGTCGACAGGCCAGAGCTGATCGATCTGCTCGTCGAGCTCGGCCAGACCGCGCCGACGCGCAGCGTGCAGCAGGTGCGCGCCGATCTCGAGGCGCGGCTCGCCGGCATCGACCGCGGCGATCCGGAAGCGGTGTGGAGCGCGTTCGCCGAGGTCAAGAACGGCCACGTGCTGCGCGTCGGGCTCGCCGACTTCGCGGGCGCGCTCGATTCACTCGCGGTGTGTAGCGAGCTGACGAAGGTCGCCCAGGCGTGCCTGCAGGGCGCGCTCGCGGTGATCGAGGCCAGCATGCCGGCGATCGATGGCAAGCTCGCCGTGCTCGCACTCGGCAAGCTCGGCGGTCACGAGCTCGGCTACGCCGCGGACCTCGACGTCGTGTTCGTCTACCAGGGCGACGACGAGGCGGTCGAGCACTTCTCGCGGCTCGCCCGCCGGCTGCTCGGCGCACTCCACCAGCGCACGCCGCGCGGCCGGCTCTACGAGGTCGACACCAGGCTCCGACCGTCGGGCTCGCAGGGCCTGCTCGTGTCGTCGCTCTCCGCGTGGCGCCGCTACCACGAGCACGACGCGCGGCTCTGGGAGCGCCAGGCGCTGGTCAAGCTGCGCCCGGTCGCCGGCGATCCTGCGCTCGGCGCCGAGGTCGCGCGCATCGCGGCCGAGACCGTGTACGGCGCGCCGAACGACGCGCGCAAGGTCGCCGAGGCGATCGGCACGATGCGCGAGCGGATCGAGCGCGAGCTCGGCGGTGGGTTCCGCAAGCGCACGGGCGGGGATCTCAAGTTCGGCGCCGGCGGCGTGATCGATATCGAGTTCGCGGCCCAGTACCTCCAGCTCGTTCACGGTCACGCGCATCCCGAGCTGCGGGTCACCGGGACCTCGCCGGCTCTGCGTGCGGCAGCCGCACTCGGCCTCGCCCCGTCGGCCACGCTCGAGCTACTCGAGCAAGGGTACCGGTTCCTGCGCGGGATCGAGCTGCGGCTGCGCGTCGTTCACGACGAGCCGATCCATCGGCTCCCCGACTCGCACGAGGAGCTCGCTCGCCTCGCGCGGCGCTCGGGATTTCCCGACGGTGCCACGCTGCTCGAGCGCGTCGAGCGCTGGCAGCATGACATTCGCAGAGCGTACCTCAGTCTGCTCGGTGTGTAGGTAAGTACGCAGCCGCAGCGCGTTATCGGAAGATCCTTGATGCACTGTGCCTTGTGATCTCGCCGCGGCGTGCGCTACGAAGCACTCATGGCCATCAAGAAGGTCGACTCCATCTGGGTGGATGGTTCGCTCGTCCCGTGGGATTCCGCGACGGACCACGTGCTCTCGCATACGCTGCACTATGGCGTCGGCGTGTTCGAAGGCATCCGCGCCTACCAGCGCAGTGATGGCAAGACCCACGTGTTCCGGCTGCGCGAGCACGTCGAGCGCCTGCTCGACTCGGCGCACATCTGCACGCTCGAGTGCCCGTACACGAAGGAGCAGCTCGTCCAGGCATGCCTCGACGTCGTCAAGGCGAACAAGCTGACGTCGTGCTACCTGCGCCCGCTCATCTATCTCGGCTACGGCGCGCTCGGCCTCGGCTCGATGGAGTCGCCGGTCCGCTCGATGATCGCCTGCTACGAGTGGGGCGCGTACCTCGGTGACGAGGGCCTGAAGAAGGGGATCAAGTGCATGATCTCCGGGTTCTCGCGCGCGAACGGCAACGCGATCATGAACAAGGGCAAGATCTGCGGGCAGTACGTGACGAGCGTGCTCGCGAAGCGGATGGCGAACAAGAGCGGCTTCGACGAGGCGCTGATGCTCGACCCGCAGGGCTACGTCGCCGAGGGTACCGGCGAGAACATCTTCGTCGCCAAGCACGGCATCGTGCGCACGCCGCCGACCTCGGGCTCGATCCTCGCCGGCATCACGCGCGACACCGCGATCACGCTCATGCGCGAGCAGGGCGTCGAGGTGCGCGAGGAGGCCGTCGCGCGCGACGAGCTCTACGTCGCGGACGAGGTGTTCCTGACCGGCACCGCCGCCGAGATCACGCCGGTGCGCGACATCGATCATCGCAAGATCGGCCGCGGCGAGGCAGGCCCGATCACCCGCCGGCTCCAGGAGTCGTTCTTCTCGGTCGTGAAGGGCACCGACACCAAGCACGCCGACTGGCTAACGTTCGTCTAGACCAGGCCTTTTGGCCGGCGGAACCGGCGTCAAACGCTGCTACAATCGACGGGTCGTGCGGACGCCGAACCCCGGGGACATCCTGCTCGGTAAGTACCGAGTGGAAGACGTGATCGGCGTGGGCGGCATGGGGCGCGTCGTCAAGGCGAGCCACCTGTACCTGCAGCAATCGGTGGCGATCAAGATCCTGCTGCCGGAGATGGCCGAGAGCCAGTCGACGGTCGCGCGCTTCCTCCGCGAGGCGCAGTCGACGGTCCGGCTGCGCAGCGAGCACATCGCGCGGGTGATGGACGTCGGCACGATGCCCGACGGCTGCCCGTTCATGGTGATGGAGTATCTCGAGGGCCACGATCTCAACCAGATCCTCCGCCACCACGGTCCGCAGATGCCGCAGGCGGTCGTCGATCTGGTGCTGCAGGCGTGCGAGGGCATGGCCGAGGCGCACGCGATGGGCATCATCCACCGCGACATCAAGCCGTCGAACTTCTTCATCACGCGCAGGCCCGACGGCTCGAACTTGCTCAAGATCCTCGACTTCGGGATCTCGAAGACGCCGGCCGAGCTGTCGGATCTGACCGGCACGCAGACCGTGGTCGGTACGCCGACGTACATGGCGCCCGAGCAGATGGTCTCGGCGCGCTCGACCGATCCGCGCAGCGACATCTGGTCGATCGGCGTCGTCATGTACCAGCTGCTCGCCGGCCGGCCGCCCTTCGAGGCCGAGACGTACGCCCAGCTCGTGCTCCAGGTCGGCACCGCAGCGCCGTCGCCGCTGCACGTCGCGCTGCCGCCCGGGCTGCAGGAGATCGTGTTCCGCTGCCTCGAGAAGGATCCCAACCGGCGCATCCAGAGCGTCGGCGATCTGGCGCGCGTCCTGGCGCCCTACGCCTCGGATCCGATGAGCGCGCAGCAGTCGGCCGAGCGCGCGTCACGCATCCTGACCTCGCGCGGCTCGCAGCCTCGCTTCCCGCTCGCCGGCTCGGGCGGCGGCCTGACGCTCTCGCCACCGGCACTGACGCCGAAGAGCTGGAACAAGACGGGCGGCAGCAGCCTGTCGGGTGGCGCCGGTCAGATGGGCACGAGGGTCGTGCGCGGCGGACGCGGCATGGTGATCGCGGGCGTCGCGACCTTGTGCGTGCTCGCCGGTATCGGCGGCTTCTTCATCGCGAGCTCGATGAAGAGCGAGCCCAGGAGCGCGGCGCAGGACCAGGAGCCTGCCGCACCGACGCTGATGAGGACGCTGACGCCCTCCCCCATGCCGCCACCGGCCCGCCCCGCGATCGGAAGCGCCGCCGCGAAGACGGCGACCGCCACGCCCGCGGCGGCAGGCGCGAAGACGGCGGCGACGGGATCGGCGGCGACGACCGAGCCCGCGAAGACCGCGACCACGAAGGCCGCGAGCACGAACGCCGCGACCACGAATGCCGCGACCACGAAGACCGCGACCACGAAGACCGCGACCACGAAGCCGGAGACCACGAAGCCGGAGACCACGAGCGCGGCGAAACCCTCGACGAAGGCGAGCGCGGATGCGAAGTCCAGCCGCGACCGCTCGGACGATCACGCAACGAAGCCGGCGAAGACCGAGGCGTCCGCGACCAGGTCGACGCGGACGAAGACGACGCGCTCGACGCACCAGGCGAAGAAGCCGGCGAAGCCGGCGACCTCCAGGACCGACGACCTCGACGATCTGTTCGACGACCGCAAGTAGCGGCGCGTTACAGCGAGCCGCCGAGCACCACACCGACGGCATCGGGCGCGAACGACGGCGTGATGTAGAACGCCGACGGCTGGCTCTCCGCCGGCGCGGCATCGGGTGCCAAGAGGTACAGCGCGGCGCCGCCGGCGACGAGCGCGACGCCGGCGAAGAACACGATCGTCGCCTTGTTCGCGGTGCTGCGTGCGTCGTGGGTCTCCGCGAGCCCCGTCGCGTCGCAGGTGTTCTTCATGCCACCGCAGTACGTGTCGAGCGCGTCGTTGTAGGTGCCGCGCGCGGAGAGCGCCATGTAGCTCGACACGCCGATCGCGATCACGCCCGCGCCACCGAGCGCGATGCCGGCGATCCGCTGACCGCGGCCCGGCGTGCTCGTGGTGGCCGTCGCCCCCGTCTCACCGTGTTGCGCGATGTGCGCGCCGCCGTCGGCGCTGGCCGCCGGGATGTCGAGCGACACCTCGGACTCGCCGCCGCGATCGATCGGTACGATCTTGTCCTTCTTGGCGCTGCCCTGCACCCACCACTCGATCGTGTGCGGGCCCGGATCGACGACGAATGCCTCGCCGAACGTGTCGACCGGCTTGCCGTCGAGGGTGACCTTCAGGCTCGCCGGTGCATCGGCCGGCACGTTCAGCGTCAGACGCGGGACGCTCGGCTCGAGCGCGACGACGAGCTCGTGGATCTTCGGCGCGCGCGGATCGTCGGCATCCATCGCGGCCTTCTCGGCCGCCCGGTACACCGTGAACGCGCGGCCGATCTTGCCCCAGTCCTCGTAGCACTTCGCGATGTTGAGCTGCGCGCCGAGCCCGGGATCGAGCTTGTAACTCTTCTCGAATGCCTCGCAGGCGTCCGCGTAGCGCTTCTCGCCCATCAGCCGCTTGCCATGCTTGAACAGCCGGTCGGCCTTGTCCTTGTTGTCGGCGTGCGCGACGCCGGCAAACACGATCATCGAGGCGACGAGGTAGCCGAGCTTCATGGCGCCACCACCTGGAAGACCGCGCTATCGGCGCGCGAGACCGAGAACGGCAGCGTGACCGTCTCGAGGTCACCCGCTGCGCCGCCGAGGTAGCCGCCCTGCATGCAGCGGAAGTCGACGTAGTAGAAGTGGTCGACCTGGAACAGCTCCGGCGGCAGCGTGAGCTTCGGCTCGACCGTGGTCAGCGCGTCGACCGCGACCGTGCGCTCGACCGTCGTCATGTCCGCTCCGAGCGCGACCTCGTAGACGGTCGCGAAGTACACCGTGTTGTCCGGCTTGTCGGTGATCGCGTCGATCACCACGCCCTTCGTCAGATCGAGCGGCACCGTCATGCCGTCCGTCGACAGCGGCACCTCGTTGACGCGGATGTTGATCGGCATGCCCGCCGGCATGTCGAGCGTCAGCGTGTCGCTGGGCTCCTGCACCGTGAGCATGCTCGACGTCAGCGTCATCGCGATGCCCTGGAACGCGTACGACCGCGTGGCCTGCGCGGTGAACTGCAACATCGAGCGCCAGTCGAGCGACTCGAACGGATTGCCGAACATCGCCGCGATCGCGGTGTCGGTCGTCGCCGCCGAGCCGGCGTTCAGCCGCGCTCCGGTCGTCGAGCCGAGCGTCCAGCCCGGCGCCGCGCTGATCCGCCACGGCATCGAGAGGCCACTGACCGCCGGCCGCACCGCGCTGAACCGCTGCGCGAGCGTCGTCGGATCGATCGCGGCGTTCAGCGCCTTGTCCGCCGGCACCGCCACGACGGTCGCGGTGATCGGGTCGGCGCCATCGGTCTGATCGAACGCCGGTACCTGGTAGACGCCGGTCAGCTGGTTGCCGGTGTAACGCTCGACGACGACCACGTCCTGGCTCGTGATCCGCGCGGCCGGCGAGCCGGTCATCCGCCCGAACGACGCGTACGGGACCGTCGCCGTGATCGTCGTCGCGGTGCCGTCCGCGAGCTGCGCCGGCGTGACCCCGCTCGCCATCCAGGCGCCGATCGCCTCGATCCGGAACGCCTCGGTCGCGACGTACGCCGACGGCAGCGTCGCCGTCAACGTGAGCGATGAATTCGGCAGCGGCTCGAGGGCGCCGGGGTGCTCGAACACCGCGAACACCCCGTGCCGCTCGCGCGCCGGCTGCGCCCACAGCCTGCGGAACGGCGTCGGCATGTCGGGAAGCGTGAACAGCACGGCCGGCGTGCCGTCCGCGATCGGCGCGCTGAACGTGTTCGTATCGACCTGCTCGCCGGGGACCGTCGAGAAGCCGCCGGCGCCATCGTCGACGAGGAACGACGCCATCTGGCCGGTGAGATCGAGAGGGTTCTTCTGCACCGCCGCGCCGATCGACCAGCGCTGCATCGACAGCGATACATCCATGGGCTCGGCGGTCCCGGTGGTCTCGTCGAGTCCGAGCACCTGAGCACATCCGGTGGCCGCGACCACCAGCGCGGCGGGCAAGAGCCTCATCGCCGGCCATCGTAACATCGTCGCGGCGCGCAGGGCACCGGACGTTCCCGCGGGGCTACTTGTCGTGCCCGCCGGTGTCGTCGTCGTCGCTGCCGGGCTCGCCGCCATCCTCGTCGCGCCGCCAGAACCGCAGGCGCGAGCGGCTGTCGCGCTGCTCGTCGTCGCCTCCCATCACCTTGTCGTTGCGCTTGAGCCGGACCGACGCCTTGACGTCCGGCTCGGCGCCCGTGATCCGCTCGCTGTTCGGAATGAACCGGATCTCGGTCTTGATCTCGAACGACAGCGTCGTGAGGATCTTCGCGA
>DAIRFU010000022.1:0-7693 GCA_036794935.1 Kofleriaceae bacterium
AGGACGACGCGCATCTGGATCGTGTGCGCCGTCGTCGCCGTGCCGCTGTTGTCGCCGGCCGGATCGCTCGGACCACCGAAGCCAAAGCCGGGGCCGCCCGCGGCGTCTGCGACCGGGTGGCCGAGCGCGGCGAACGGGAACAGCACGCCGTACGAGATACCGGCGAACAGGCGGTGCCCGTTGTAGCCGAGGTCGCCGTTGAACTCGGTGCCGTACATCCGCGAGTTGCCCGGGGTCGAGACCGGCTTGGCCGCGAACGACGTGATGTTCGCGACCTTGAACCGGATCGACTTGGTCAGGTCGTACGACAGGAACGGCTTGGCGTAGCCGGCGTTGGTGAGCGCGCCGACGAGGTGCCGCCACAGGATCATGTCGACCTTGTAGTCGCGATCGAACATGAACTGCGAGAGCGTGCACTCGCGCTGCGCGTTGCACACGGTGGGATCGCCGAGCAGCTGCGCGTTCGCGATGTTCGTGCGGCCCTCGACCGTGTTGTCCCACTGGTCACCGCTCGCGAAGCCGCCCTCGATGCCGAGCTTGAGCTTGCCCTCGACGCCGGTCCAGGTGACGCGGCCGGTGCCGCCGAACTTGCGGATGTTGTGCGAGCCGGCGACGCCCAGGTCATCGAGGTGATCGAGCGTGCCGAACTGCGCGACGGCCTCGGCCTCGACCAGCACCGGGCCGATACCTAGCTTGGCCCACACGTCGGGCGTGTACGTCTTGAGGCCGCGCGGCACGTAGCGCGTGGTCGCGTCGAGATCCTCGCCGAGCGAGAACCCGGTGAGGTCGTCGTCCCAGCTCTGCGTCTTGTACTCGAAGTACACGCCGTAGTTGAGCGCGAGGTCGCCGCGGTCGATGGTGTCGCGGAACTCCTGCGGCGAGTCGAGCCGCGAGATCACGCCGACCCACGCGTTCATGTCGTCGCTGTTATCGAGATCGAACGGGTGGCCCTCGTGGCCCTTGTTCGCGCCGGTCTGGTTCGAGACCAGGCGAGTCATGCTCCAGTCCGACGCGATCATCGCGCGCAGCGGCGTGCCCGGGATGACCGCCGAGAAGCTGACGCGGTCGACGGTGTCGCCGTAGTCGGCGTCGTAGTCATAGTCGCCGCTGATCGGATCGAAGCCGCCGCCGTTCGCGTAGATGCCCATGCCCCAGTGGTTCGCCTGACGGCCGAACTTGAGGATGCCGAGCGGCACGGCGACCTCGGCCCACGCGCGCTTGATCGTGATCGCGTCGCGATCGCTGTTCTTGCCGGCTTGCGCGGGATCCTGGTCGGTGCCGAACGCGCCGAGCGGCGGCGGGCTCATATCGTAGACGCCGCCGAGGTCCATGCCGGTCGGCGTCGAGCCGAGGACCAGGTTGTCGTAGATATCGGCCTGGATGTGGACCGACGTGCCCTCGTCGAGGTTGATCGTCGGCTCGAGGCGGAGCCGCATGTTCGTGCCCGACAGCGAGCCGTCGCACGGCTCCTCGTTCGTCGTGCCGCAGCTCAGCGCGCGCGGGAACGGCGCACCACCGAGAGCTGGGTTATCGCGGAAGCCGAGGTTGAAGTTCTTGAACCAGTCGGTGCGCAGCCGGAAGTAGCCGTCGAGCTCGAGCAGCTTCCAGCGCTTGCGCCGTCCCTTCGGCGGCGGCAGGGCGGGCGTCGTCGGCAGCAGGCCCGGCGTCTTGGGCGCGGCCTCGGCGACTCCTTCCTTCTTCTCTTCGTCGCCCGACTGGCCGGGCCCCATACCGCCGCCCATGGGGCCGCCGGGCGTCATCTGCGCCTCGGCGACCTGGGTCCCCAGAAGGAGAAGGGCGGTGCCTAAGAAAACCTTTGGACTCAAGTAAGACATGGGAAATTCGAGGGTTTTTGGGGCATCGCCTGAAGTCGGCGGACTATAGGCACCACCCAAAGGCGGGGTCAACGTCCGTGGCTGGAATTGGCCGGTGCGGCACGCTTGGCGGTATCGTTGGTTGCGATGGCGTCAGACCCTCGGCCGCGTGGCCGCGTTGCCCCGCGACCGTCGGAAATGTCGGCTGCCTCGCAGGCAACCCGTGGCGAGGTCCCCGGGATCTGTCGCCGGATGCCCGCGACCACCGCGACCCTGATCGCCTGCGCAGCGTGCGCGCTCGTCGCTGCGGCCTGCGGGCCGGCGGTCCGGCCGAACGTGCCGCCCGCCGAGCCCGAGCCGATCACCCGCCGCGTGGTGGAGGCTCCGGTCAGCCCGAACGGCCGCCAGGTCGTGGTCGGCGAGATGTGTCCGCAGGGGGCCGGCGGCCGGCCAGCGGTCGCGCCGCTCGTCATGCGCGGCGTCGGCTGGATCGATGCGACGAGCGAGGTCGCGGCGACCGTCGAGCGCGGTCAGGTGCCGCGCTTCTTCGTGCTCGGGGTCGACGGCAAGGTCGCCGGGGCGTTCGACACGCTCGGCATCGTCGAGGTCGGTATCGCCCAGCCGGTCGCGACCGGGACGTACGTCGGCGGCGCGCCGTGCACGCGCGCGGGCGCCACGTCGACCGATCCGCGCATCGAGGATCCGGGGTGCATCGCGGCGACGCACGGCTGCGGGCTCGCGATCGGCGAGATCACCGCCCCCGACGATCCACCGCCGACCGCGAGCTTCGCGACGGGTGGCGCCTGCATGTCCGGCGACGAGCTCGCGGTCGACATCGACGGCGACGGCCGCATCGAGTCGTTCCCGATCGCGGGTGCACTCGACGGCATCCGCGCGCCCGCCGCCGAGTGGAGCGCGTCGCCGACCGCGGCGGCGGCCTGCACGCCCGTCTTCCAGATCTACAACCTCAGGCTCGCGCCCGAGCCACGGCCGGGCCGGCCCGCCGAGAAGGGCGTCGTCGTCGT
Organism: Kofleriaceae bacterium; assembly: GCA_036794935.1. Classification (GTDB taxonomy): domain Bacteria; phylum Myxococcota_A; class Polyangia; order Haliangiales; family Haliangiaceae; genus JABFXX01. The sequence continues at coordinate 2,840 of DAIRFU010000022.1, forward strand.
CGACGTGCTCGGCGTGATGGACCTCGACAACGACGGCCGCCGCGAGCTGATCCTGGCGATGCGCTTTCCGACGGTGCGGACGATCGTCGTCTACACGGCGACCGGCACGGCCCAGCGGCTCGCGCTGGCCGGCGAGGCGACCGGGTTCGCGAAGTAGGCGCGGCCTGGTACTGTGCCGGCGTGCGCGACGATGTCGGCCAGCTCCTCTGGGTGGGGTTCGCGGGACCCGCTCTGCCCGGCCCTCTGCGGGCCCGCCTCGATGCCGGCGCCGCCGGTGCGACGGTCCTGTTCAAGCGCAACCTGGTGATCGACAAGGTCGCCGGCGGTGGCGCGCTGCCGCAGGAGGTGATCGATCTCGAGGCGCTCGTCGCGCTGACCCGCGATCTGCACCGCGCCGCGCCCGACGGCACGCCCGCCCTGATCGCCGTCGATCAGGAGGGCGGGCTCGTCCAGCGCGTGCGCGCGCCGGCGACGAGGTGACCGCCGATGATGGCGCACGACGGCCTGCCGGCCGGCGAGGACGAGCGGGTCGCCGAGCAGGTCGGCCGCGCGATCGGCGAGGAGCTGCGCGTGCTCGGCTTCGACATCGACTTCGCGCCGGTCCTCGACGTTCACACGAACCCGCAGAACCCGATCATCGGCGACCGTGCGTTCGGCCGCGACGCCCAGACCGTGGCGCGCCGGGCGCTCGCGTTCGCCCGTGGCCTCGACGCCGCCGGGCTGCTCGCGTGTGGCAAGCACTTCCCCGGGCACGGCGACACCGACACCGACTCGCACCTCGCGCTGCCGCGCGTCGATCACGCGTGGGATCGCCTCGAGGCGATCGAGCTGTTGCCGTTCAAGCTCGCGGCCCAGGCGAACCTGCCGATGATCATGACGGCGCACGTCGTGTTCGCCGCGCTCGATGCGACCCGGCCGGCGACGCTCTCCGAGCAGGTCGTCACCGGGCTGTTGCGCGGCAAGCTCGGCTATCGCGGCGTGATCGTCAGCGACGATCTCGACATGCGCGCGATCGCCGGCCAGATGGGGATCGATCACGCGGCGGTGCAGGCGATCCGGGCCGGCTGCGACGTGCTGCTCCTGTGCGAAAGCGAGCAGTACCAGGCCGAGGCCGAGGAGGCGCTGATCAAGACCGCCGAGCGCGACAGCGAGTTTGCTCGCCGCGTCGGGCAGTCCGCTGCACGCGTTCGCGCGATGAAGCAGGCGCACGCCGAGAACCAGCGCGCGCGGCCCGCGATCGGCCGCGATGTCGTCGGCTCGTTCGAGCATCGGAAGCTCGCCGATCGTCTAGCTGGCCGCGCGTAGCCGTCGGCACGATGTTGGCATCTCGTAGCTACGCAGGTGCCGCATGCGAGAATCGCTGGAAGGACTGGACGCAACCGCTGAGGCCGAGACCTCGATGACCGAGGTCGAGCGTACGAGCACACCCGACTTCGACAGCATGCGCCGCGCGCTGCGCGATCTCGAGGCGGCAAAAGCGCGCGTCGAGCGCGACGCACAGCGCGCCGCCGACGAGCTGCGCGAGAAGCTCGTGGTCGAGCTGCTACCGGTGCTCGACAACCTCGATCGCACGATCCGCGCGGCCGAGGCCGCTGGCCACGTGCAGGCGATGCTGCAGGGCGTGCGTCAGGTGCGCAGCCAGTTCGCGAACGTGCTCGCGAAGCTCGGCATCGAGCGCGTCGACGCCAAGCACCACCGCTTCGATCCGCGCGTGCACGACGCGGTCAGTATCGTCCCGGTCAATCACCCGTCGGCACATGACGTGGTCGTCGATCAGGTCGAGCCCGGCTACCGGTTCGGCGATCGTCTGCTCCGCGCCGCGAAGGTCGTCGTCGGCCGGCTCGCGCCGCGCTACCACTAGCGCTGGACGAGCACGCCCTCGGCGAGCAGCAGCAGCAGCACGAGCGCGGCGAGCGCGTGCCACAGCTCGATGCGCCGGCGCGTGTCGACGGGCGCGGCACCGGCGCCGGTTCCGGACGCGGGTAGCGCGCTCGGCGGCGCGGGCGTCAGGTCGGAGCCGTGTGGATCGACGTTGACGACGAACGCGAGCTCCTCGCGCTCTCGCGTGGCGCCGGTCTGGTCGGTGCCGACGACGCGATACACGCCGGGCCGGGACGTCTTGTTGAAGCGAACGGAGCTGCGCCCCTTGATGCGGTCGCCCTCGAAGACGGCGCCGAGGCCGTCGGGCCCGCGCACCTCGAGCCGGCGCAGGTCACCGGTCGCGAGCACGACCGAGCTGCCGACGAAGTGATCGCCTTGCGAGCCGCGCGTGTGCTTGCGCGCGAGGTGGCGCACCGCCTGCTGGACGAGCGGCAGGTAGCCGCGATGGATGGCCAGATCGTTCCAGTCGCGGTCGAGCGTCGACGTGAAGAGCAGGGTGCGGCCGGCGCCGGTCGACGCCTCGACGAGCGCCGCGGCGCCGTTCGTGTAGCGCGCGAGCACCTTGCGATCGGCCGTCGCGGTCGTCGGGCCGAGCAGCGCGATCTTGTAGAACCTGGCGTCGGCGATCAGCTCGGGCCGGTCCTTCGAGAACGGCGCGAAGATCGGGTGGTCGGCCTCCCACTTGACCAGGTGCAGCGCGCGGCTGTCGCGCTCGTCGGGCGTGACGCCCCACGTGACGTCGATCGGATCGCGCAGGCTCTGCGGCATGAGCGGCAGCATCGTGCGGTCGTACGCGGCGGGGTCGACGCGGTCGCCCGGCGCGATCAGGATGCCGCCGCCGCGCTGCAACCACTGCGCGAGCACGGTGACGCGCTCGGTCGGCAGCGCCGCGACGTTCGCGAGCACGACGACGTCGAAGTCGTCGAGGTTGATCGCCGGCGCGCCGCGGCCGCGCGACTTCGGCACGATGCCGGCGAGCTCCTCGGCGGTGATCGCGCGCACGGACGTGCCGCTGTCCTCGCGATCGCCGGGCCGCAGCGCGGCCTCGACGTAGAACAGCTCGTCATCGTGGCGCACCGTGCGCGGATCGCCGTTGACGAGGAGCACGCGCACCTGATCGCGCAGCGTCGCGCTGACCCAGCGGCGATCGTCGATCGCGAGGTCGTCGCCGCCGCGCAGCGGCCCGGCCTGGCGCTGGCCGGCGGGGCCGACCGTCACCGATGCATCGGTCGCGCGCGTGCCCGGAGGCAGCACCGCGATGAAGCTCTTCAGCTTCTTCTCGCCCGCAGCGAGCGCGAGCGTGCCACGCGCGACCACCCGGTCGCCGATCGCGAGCTGGGTCTCGACCGTGGCGGCCGTGTCGCTGAAGTTCGCGATCTGGGCATCGAACTTGACGCCGCGGCTGCCCGCGCCCGGATCGGCGTCGACGGCGAGCGAGGTGACCGCTAAGTTCGCCATCTCGTGTGGTCGCAGATCGACGGCGACGAGGGCGGGGCCGTCCTTGCCCCACGGCGCCTCGTCGGGCCGCAGCCCGGTTTTCTGCTGCAGCGACAGCAGGAACACGGTCTTGCGCGCGTGGCTCGACGCGGCCAGGAGCTGGGCGGCGCGGGTGAGCGCGCGCGTGGTATCGGCCGGCCGCGCACTCGGCTCGAGCGCGAGCAGCTGGTCGCGCAGGCGCAGGTGATCGCGGGTCAGCTCGCTCGGATGATCGGCGCCCTCCGAGGCACGCACGATCGCGATCTCGGCCTCGGGTCCGAGCTGGCTCAGGATCCGGCGCGACTCCTCGGCCGCCTTGTACAGCCATGGCTTGCCGTCGATCACGTACGCGGATGCGAACGAGTCGTCGATCACGAGCACGGCGGCCTGCGGACCGCGGGTCACCATCGGGCCCTTGCGCTCGCACGACGTGAACGGCTTCGCGAGCGCGATCGCGATCGCGATGCAGACGAGCGCGCGCACGAGCAGCAGCAGGCGCTCGCGCAGCCGCAGCCGCTTCGCGGTCTTGCGCCTGGTCGCGAGCAAGAAGTCGAGCGCGGCGAACTCGACGACGCGCGCACGCTGGCGGCCGATCAGGTGGATCGCGATCGGCACCGCGACCGCGACGAGACCGGCGAGCATGAGCGGCGCGAGGAACCCCATCAGGACGCCCTCCGCCCGGGGGCGAGGCGCGAGCGCGCGACCAGCAGCTCGAGCAGCGTCTCCTCGAGAGCCCGATCGGTCGCTGCCAGGTGATAGTCGACGCCGGCCGTCGTCAGCGTGCCGCGGCAGCGGGTCAGGAACTGCTCCATGCGCGCGAGGTACTCGCGGCGGATCGACGCCGGGTTGACGAGCATGCGGTTGTCCGCCTCGAGCGCGCGAAACTCGGTGAGGCCCTCGTACGGGAACGCGAGCTCGTGCGGATCGAGCACGTGGAGCACCGAGACGTCGTGCTTCTGCGCGCGCAGGCCGGCGAGCGCCTGCAAGGTCTCGTCGCCGGCGTCGAACAGATCGGAGGCGAGCACGATCAGCGATCGGCGGCGGCGCGCGAGCTCGCTGATCCGGCGCAGCGCGGCCGCCGGGGATTCGTCGCCGATGCCACCCTTCTGCATCAGCTCGTCGAGCACGGCGAGCAGATCGTGGAGGTGCGTCGACCGCGCGCGCGGCGGAACCAGTGTCTCGATCCCGCGATCACCGCACGCGAGCAGGCCGACCTTGTCCTGCTGCTGGCTGACGAGGTACGCGAGCGCGGCGAGCGAGAGCCCGGCGTACTCGAGCTTCGCGAGGCCGCCGCCGGCGAACTTCATCGACGCCGACGCGTCGAGCACGAGGTAGACGGTGAGCTGCGACTCCTGCTCGTATTGCTTGACGTAGTAGCGATCGACCTTCGCGTACGCGCGCCAGTCGATGTGGCGCAGCTCGTCGCCGGGCGAGTACTCCTTGTGCTCGGAGAACTCGACCGATGACCCGTGCATCGCGGCGCGGTGCAGGCCCGAC
>DAIRFU010000022.1:7703-22622 GCA_036794935.1 Kofleriaceae bacterium
GGAGGCGCGGGCGCGGCGACACCCGAATGCGGGACCGGCACCGCGACGATCACCCGCGCCTTGATCGGCAGCGACCCGAGCCTGGCTAGCTGTGCCGGATCGATCCGGTTGCCTACGCTCGGCAGCATGGCGGCTACGGGGTCACGACAGAGACCAGCCGATCGACGAGGTCGCCGGCGCGCAGGCCCTCGGCCTCGGCACGATAGTTGAGGATCAGGCGGTGCTGGAGCGTGGGACGCGCGAGGGCGGCGACGTCCTCGATCGCGACGGCGAACCGGCCATCGAGGATCGCGCGCGCCTTGGCGGCGAGGATCAAGAACTGCGACGCGCGCGGGCCGGCACCCCACGAGATCGACTCGCGAATGAACGGCGGCGCGTTCGGCGTGGTCGGCCGCGTCGAGCGCGCGAGGGCGACGGCGTACTTGACGACGTGATCGGCCGCCGGCACCCGGCGGACCAGCTCCTGGAGCTGCATGATCCGCTGTGGCGACAGCACGCGCGTGAGATCGGGGCGGTGATCGCTCGTCTGCTGGCGGACGATCTCCTCCTCCTCGGCCTCGCTCGGGTAATCGACGTCGACCTGGAACATGAAGCGATCGAGCTGCGCCTCGGGCAACGGGTACGTGCCCTCCTGCTCGATCGGGTTCTGCGTCGCGAACACGAGGAACGGCAGCGGCAGGTCGTGGGTCGTGCCGCCCGCCGTGACCCGGTACTCCTGCATCGACTGGAGCAGCGCGGCCTGGGTCTTGGGCGGCGTGCGGTTGATCTCGTCGGCGAGCACGAGGTTCGCGAACACCGGGCCCTTGAGAAACCGGAACGCCCGGCGCCCGGTCGTGTGATCCTCCTCGAGCACCTCGGTGCCCGTGATGTCGGCCGGCATCAGATCCGGCGTGAACTGGATGCGCTGGAACGAGAGGTTCAGCGTCTCGGCGAGCGTCGAGATGAGCAGCGTCTTGGCGAGCCCGGGGACACCGACGAACAGCGTGTGGCCGCGCGCGAACAGCGCGACCAGCAGCTGGTCGACGACGCGGCGCTGGCCGATGATTCGCTTCTCGATCTCGGCGACGATCTGCTTGTGCGCGTCGGCGAGCTCGGCGACCGCGTCGAGGTCGGTGCGGAACTGCGAGGTCTGCGCCTCCTCGAAGCCGGTCGGCGGGGCCACGACCGGGTTCACCTCGGTCGGCTGCTCCTGGCGCAGGGGCGTGACGTCAGCGAGCTTCGGTCCATCTGTACGTGAAGGCTTCATCAATTCTTCAGCTCGTCGCATGCAGCCCGCTCGCGCGTGGCCCGTGAATCCTTGAGTCGAGCATACGCCTCCGCGAGGCCGCAGCGGGTCTGGGGATCGAAGGGACTCACGCGAAGTGCTTGTTCATAGGCGGTTACCGCCGCCGCCCATTCATGCCTCGCCGAGCGCGCGATGCCAAGCGTCACCGCGGCGACCGCGTCCTGATCGTCGGCCGCGGCGAGTGGCGTCGCCAGCTCGATGGCGCGGTCGAAGCGGCCGAGCTCGACGAGGGTCCTCGCGAGCTTGCCGGCGACGAGCGGATCGGGCGCGCCGCGCTCGCCGGCAGCGAGTGCTTTCTCGTACTCGATCGCGGCGGCCTCGAGCATGCCGCGAGCACGCAGCATGCCGCCGAGCCGCGCGAACTTGCGCGACCGCGCCGGCAACCGCTCGATCCCGACATTCTCCGAGTCGACGCCGCCCTTGTCGAACGCGATCGGCTTGCCGGCGCGCGCCTTGGGGTCGAGGTGGGAGCCGGATCCGGCCGACGTCTTCAGGTGCGCGCGCCACTCCTTGTCGATCGCCGTCCACGACCTGGCCAGCGCCTCGGAGACCGCGCGGCGCGCGCTCTTGCCGTCCCGCTGCGCGGCGAGCGCGGTCCGCAGCCCCTGATAGCCGATCTGCGCGTGGATCCAGCCGACCAGCGTGTAGACCTCCGCGTACGCGAGCGCCGCCGCCTCCTGGCTGGGCAGCTTCGCCATCGACGGATGCATCTCGTCGAAGCTGATCAGCCGGCCCTTGCGCAGGCCCGTGGTGAGCAGCGCCTGCTCGGTCGCGTTCAGCACGACCTCGGGCGGCCGCCGCCAGCGCGTCTGCTCGAAGCGCGCGATGCCTTCCTGCAGCCACACCGGCACGGTGTCGTACGCGAGCCGCGAGACGACGAGGTGGGTGTACTCGTGGACGAGCGTGTCCATCCACGGGTAGCCGAACAGCGTCGCGCGCGGCGACACCACCATCAGCTTGTTGTACTTGGACAGCGCGATCGTCCCGGTCTTCTCGATCTCGCTCTCGGTCAGCGGCGACAGCTTCGCGAGATCGGCGGGCGCGCCGAGGATCTCGACGCGGATCGGATCGGCTGGCAACAGGCCGAGATCGGTGCCGATCGTCTGCCACGCGGTATCGAGCACCTCGCCGGCGAGCCCGGCGATCGCGGCATCGGGGCTGCCCGCCGCGTAGCGCACGATGAAGTGCCCCTTCGGGGAGCGCTGCTCGACGAACGTCTCGGTCACCGCGCGGGAGCTCGCGGCGAGCTTGCGCGTCTGGCCGACCATGCCGTCGACCGCATCGTCGGGCACCTTGGCGAGCAGCTTCTCGGCGCCCGCGTAGTCACCGGTCTGAAACGCGAGCTCGGCCTCGAGCCACTTGACCTCCGCGCTGGCAGGCGCGCGCTTGCGCAGATCGGCGAGCAGCGTCTTTGCCTCGGCGAGGCGGGCCGAGGTCAGATAGCGCGCGGCCTTGATGACGTCGCCGGTGACCGTGCGGTCGCGTCGCGCGTCGGCGTGGACCGCGACGAGCAGCGAGAGGATGACGAGCAGGCGCCTCACTTGATCAGCTCCTCGTAGTAGCGCTTGCTCATCTCCTCGTAGCCCTCGGGCGGCTTCTGCTTCGCCGCCTCCTGGAGGTCCTCGCGGAACCGCTCGGGCGCGCGGTACTCGTCCGCGCCCGGGATCCGGATCGGCTCGTCGTTGGTGGCCGCGCCCTCCTGCGCCTGGCGAGCCGCGCTCTGCGCACTCTCTTTCGCCTTCGCGAGCGCATCGGCCGCGGCGCGCGCCGCTTCACGCGAGCCGCTCGGATCCTTGCCCTTCATCCGTTCGTCGGCCATCTGCATCTGGTCCGCCGCGGTCGCCAGCTTCTTGCCGAGCTCGGCGGCCGCGTCGCCGGGCAGGTCCGCGCCCATCTGCTTGGTGCGCTCGGTCAGCTTGTTCGTGCGCTGGCGGTTCATCGCCTGGCGGCGGCGCAGCCGTTCGAGCGCGCGCAGGTCGTCCGAGCTCATGATCTCGTCCGGCTTGGGCGACAGCGCCGACAGCTCGTCGATCAGCTCGCGCGCGACCGGCGCGGCGCGCTCGACGCCATCGATCGCATCCTGCGTCGCGTCCGTCCACTTCGACTTCGGATCGTCGTCGAGCGCGGCCTCGAGCTCGCCGGCGATCGTGTCGAGACTCTGCTTGGCCTGGCGCGCCATGCCGAGCGCCTCGGCCAGGTCGCCCTCGTCCACCATGTGCTCGACGTCGTCGAGCCGGCGCTCGACGATATCGAGCTCCTCCTTCGCGAACGGGGTGAGGCCGGCCTCGTTGATCGCGGCGATCCGCTTGCGCAGCTTGTCGACGAGGGCGCCGACCTTCTTGCTCGCCTCACGCTGGTGGTCCTTCGCGATCTCGTCTGCCTTCTGGGCGTACGCCTCGAAGATCCGGTTCGCCTCCGCCGCGATCGCATCCTGATCCTTCGCGAGATCGGCGAGCTCGTTCATCACCTCGTCGAGCTTCTTCTGCTCGTCGCCGAACTTGTCGCCGCGCAGCGCGGCCAGCGAGCCCTCGAGCGCGCCGGCTCCGCGCGACTGCTGCTGGCGGCACTGGCCGAGCTTGGTCTGCGCCTCGACGGTCTTCCCCGCGGCGACGAGCGCGCGGACCTCCGCGATGCAGCTCGTGCCCTGCTGGGGCTGGACGGCATCGCGGTGCACGTATTGATCGAGCACGTCCTCGGCCATGCCGCGGCGATGGCGCTCGAGCTCGGCGAACGCGCGATCGAGTGTGTGCATCTCGCGCTCGATCTCGGCGAGCAGGCGCGGGTCCTTGGTCCGGTTGTACTGCGCGAGCAGATCGGCGAGCCGCTTCTGGTGCGCGGCGATCTCGTCGTTGATGTCGAGCAGCCCCTCGAGCCGCTCGCGATCGAGCCAGTCGGCGAGCACGAGCACGTCCTCCTCGAGCTGCGCGTCGAGCCGCGAGTCGAGCGCGGAGAACCGGGCCGGCGGCACCTTCGCCGGCGCCTTCGGGAACAACCGCTGCTCGGTGGCGGCGAGCCGATCGAGGCGATCGTGCATCTGGGCGAGCGCCTTGCGCATCAGGTCGGACGTGTGCGGATCCTTCTCGTACGCGGCGTTGACCGCCGACAGCTCGAGCACCGCCTCGCGCAGCTCGCGCGACGCGTCCGCGCGCGCCGGCAGGTTGTCTCCGAAGCCGACGAGCCGGGTGCCGAGGTTGCGCAGCAGCTTCTCGGCGACGGCCTGCTGGCGATCGAGCGTCTGCTCGTGGCGCTCGCGCGGGCTGACCACGCGCAGCGACAGCTCGCGCGACTTGCCGACGTTCGGACCGGTGACGTTGTCGTTGTCCTTCGCCTCGATCCAGTAGCGGACGTTGCCGCCGCTCGGGACCTGGACATCCGCGATGTCCCACATCAGCTTGCCCTGCACGCGGCCCACGGTGCGACTCGGCTGGCCCGAGCTCGCGCGCTCGCCATCGAGCGGGATCGCCTTGCGGCCGCGGTCCTTGCCGGCCTCCCACACCAGCTCCGCGGCGGTGACGCCGAAATCATCCTCGATCACGTACGCGAGCTCGACGCGGCGCAGGTTCGAGACATCGAGGACGTCGGCCGGCGCCATCAGCTGCACGGCGGGCGCCTGATCCAGCTCGGTCTCGATCGCGCGCGGCGTCTGCTCGATCTTGCGCTGGCCGGTCGGCGACACGACCGCCACGCGGTAGCGCGACGACGCCTCGATGGTCAGGTTCGCCGTGATCTGATCGCCGACGAGCTTGGTCGGGATCTTCTTCGCGTGCTCGAGCGAGCCGCCGACCGCTGGCTCGACGAGCAGCTCGACCGCGGCCGCGGGGACGAGCACGCGCGCGCTCAGCGTCACCTTCGTGCCGGGCAGGCCGCGCAGATCGCCCGAGGACGACGGCAGCTCGAGCGGGCGCCGGTTGCTGTAGGCGGGGAACGTCAGCGTCGCGCGCAGATCGCCGACGAGCGGTAGCGCCGACAGCTCGCCGGTTCCGGTCGCGAGCGGAGCGGCGAGCAGCTGGTGCCAGCCGGCCGCGACGACGCCGGGGACGAGCACGACGAGCGCGACGTTCACCGCGGCGACGCCGGCCGCGTAGAGCCGCGCCTTCGGGACCTCGCGAGGCGGGATCAGGCTGTGGGGCTCGAGGACCGCGAGGTCGTCGGCCGTCGAATCGAGGAGCGCGTCGACGAGCTCGGGGGAGGGTGCGCCCGGCCGCGCAGGCGCGTTCGCGAGCTCGACCGACGAGAGCAGATCGCTCGCGATCGGCGTGTGGCGGCTGCCGACCCAGCGCGCGAGGTTGCGATCGGCGCCGAACCGGCGGCGCGGCGCGACGAAGCCCATGATGATCGCGCCGATCACGACGAGCATCGCGGCGAGCCCGCCGATCCCGAGCAGCGCGAGCGCGGTCGGCCGGCTCGCGCCGAGCAGGAAGCCGAGCAGCGGCAGGACCACCGCGAGCCCGCCGAGCAGGGCAAACGCGTACAGCAGGGCGCGAGTCGCCTCGTGCCGATAGACCAGCGTGCGTACGCGGGCCAGGTACCCTGGGATCGAAGTGCGAGCCGATGCCACCGTGTGCCCTACCGCGCGGTACTCGTCAGCATAGCGCTTGCGTCACGCTCCGACACGGTCGGATTCCGGTGATATAACCGACCCGGCGTGAATAAGGAGGGCCAGCGAGCGTCCACCGGACGTGACCCAGTCGATGACCGCGAGCTGGTGGAATCCGCCCGCAAAGGCGATCGCGACGCCTTTCGCACGCTCTTCGAGCGCTACCACCGCCGCGCCTACGCGCTGGCATTCGGTGTGCTGCGCCACCAGGACGATGCCCTGGATGTCGTTCAGGATGCTTTCATCAAGGCGCACAAGTACTTAGACAAGTTCGAGGGAAACTCCAGCTTCTACACCTGGCTCTACCGGATCGTCATGAACCTCGCAATCGACCACCTCCGCAAGCACCGGCGCGTGCGCCCCGTCGAGCTCGACGAGCAGCACCTCGACGGGAGCTCCGGAGGTGATGACACGTTGCTTCCGAAGATGCTCGGCGGTAATCCGGGCCGGGCCCTGATGGACAAGGAGATCCGCGCCCGGATCGACCAGGCGCTCGGAGAGCTGTCGGAGAACCACCGAAGCGTCCTGGTGATGCGCGAGCTCGAGGGGATGTCCTACGAGGAGATGGCGCAGGCGATGGGCTGCTCGAAGGGCACGATCATGTCGCGCCTGTTTCACGCGCGAAAGAACATGCAGAAGCGGCTCGCCGATCTGTTCGACCGCACGGCGTCCAACGACGAGTCGGAGGATGCGGCGGCGTCCGGGAGCCGACGATGACGGCGCCGAACGATATCGACCTGATGGCGCTGGCCGACAACGAGGCCGACGAGCGCGAGCTCGAGGCGCTGCTGCGCGATCCAGAGGCACGCCGCAAGGTCGAGGCCGTCGGCGAGCTCGGCGAGCTCGTGCGCGGTCACCTCGAGCTGGCCGCGGACGCCCTGCCGCAGAAGAAGCTCGACGCGCTGTGGCGCGAGATCGACAAGGGCATCGACCGCGAGCGCGTGGATGCGAGCGATCCGGCGACGCCGCAGAATGCAGCAGCTCCGCAGAGTGCGGGCTGGCTGCGTCGGGTCGGCCGCTGGTTCGATCATTACCGTGGCCACGTGATCACGGGAGCGGTCAGCGCCGGCGCGGTCGCCGCGCTCGCGCTCGTGCTGCGCGGCCCGGGCGCCGACGGCCGCGATCCCGGGATCGCCAGCACCGGCGGTGGGGATGCGATCGAGGTCCAGCCGGCCGTGCACCGTCCCGCCGAGATCGAGTCGCTCGACACACCGGGCGGCACGGGCACCGTGTTCAACCTCGAAGACGAAGATGGCAGCACCACCGTGATCTGGGTGACGCCTGAAGATACTGTGGAGGGCATATGAAGCCCCGGTACTGGCTCGCTGCCGCGCTCGTGGTCGCGCTCGCGCAGCCCGCGCTCGCGAGTGATTCGACGTGCAGCTTCATCGAGATCGCCGCGACCAAGACGGCAAAGCCGTCGATGGATCCCGAGCTCAAGCCGCTCGAGAAGAAGTTCAAGAAGGCGCCGTTCTCGGCCTGGAACAACTTCAAGAAGCTGTCGAGCGGCACCGCGGCGCTGACGAAGAACAAGCCCGAGTCGCAGAAGCTCAAGCAGGGCGGGTCCTCGCTGATGCTGCGCGACCGCACCGAGAAGCGGATCGAGCTGACGGTGACGATCGACGATGCCAGCGGCAAGCGCGTGCTCGAGGCCAAGCCGGCGTTCCGGGTCGGCGATTGGCTGATGCTCGGTGGGCCCGGCGCGGCCAATGATGACGGGCACATCCTCGCGCTGACATGTAAGTGAGCCGATAGCGAAGAGAAGCCGCGCGCCGGGTGTTGTACAAGGAGCGCATGCGGTTTGTGTCGTCGGTCCCTCGTCGCTGGCTTTACGCCGGCGGCAGCGTGATCGGCGCGTTGCTCCTGGTCCTGCTCGGACTCGGCGTCGTGTACCCGCGCGTCGGCGCGTGGATGATCCGCGACAAGGTCGGCGGCAAGCTGGCGCACAAGCTCGGCCGCACCGTCACGTTCGGCGACATCGACGTCTCGCTCGGCCACGCCGTGCTGCGCGATATCGAGGTGCGCGGCCCGCTCGATGGCAACACGCCGCTCGTCCACGTCGATCGCGTCGAGGTCGACTTCGACACGTGGGGCTCGCTCCGCGGCAAGGTCGAGGTCGGCGAGGCGACGATCGAGGGCGTCATGGTCACGCTGCGCCGCGACGCGGCCGGCCGCGACAACGTGCGAGACATCCTCGAGCGCCGCGCGCAGCGCGAGGCGGGCGGCACGCAGACGACGCTCGGTCGCATGCGCCCGACGAAGCTGACCGTCACCAAGATCCGCGTGCTCGCCGATGACGCGATGACGGGCCTCACCGCCGTCGTCGGTGACGGCGACGCGACGTGGACGCCGACCGGCGTGGTCGCGCACGTGCGCGATGTCAGCGCGACATCGCCGGGGGCGCCGAAGGCGGCGGTGAAGACGGCCGAGATCCGCAAGCTGGCCGGGGCCTCGCCGATCTTCACGCTCGACGGCGGCGAGCTCGCGCTGTGGCCGCGCATGGCGCTGTCGGGCATCACCGGCACGATCGTCGAGGACCCGGACAAGCGCGGCCAGTTCATCCTCGATTTCGCGGGCGGCTACGGCGGTGTGCCGGGCCGGCTGTGGACCGCGCAGGGCGGCTTCGATCCGCGCGCGGCGACCGCGTCCATCGATCTCGTCGCCGCGAAGTTCCAGCTCCGCCGGCTCGCGCCGATCCTGCGGAGCTCGCCGGTCGTCGACTACGAGACGACCTCGGTCGACACCACGCTGCACGTCGACATCGATCCCGCGGGCGCGCGGTTCGCCGGCGATCTCAACCTGTCCGGCCTCAACGTCGGCCACCCGATGATCGCGGACAAGGAGGTCCACGATCTCGATCTGTCCGCGAAGATCGCCGGCAGCTTCGTCCGCGCGACGCGCACGCTCGAGCTGACGCGCGGCGACTTCATCGCGCGCGATCTGCCGTTCTCGATCACCGGCGTCGTCGCCAGCCCTCGCCGCGACCTCGTGGTGCCCGAGGTGGCGCACGCCAAGGACGACGACGATGAGGACGATGAGGACGAGGCCGCGAAGCCGGTGGCGATCCGCGGCCCGCACGGCATCCAGGTGTTGAAGGTCCACTTCGTGATCCCGCCGATCAGCTGTCAGAAGGTGATCGACGCGATCCCACCCGAGATGGCGCCCTACATGCAGGGCTACAAGATCAAGGGCACGTTCGACGCGGACATCAAGCTCGAGATCGACTGGGCGAACCTCGAGGCCACCGTGTTCGGAGGCCACGTCGGCATCAATCGCTGCAAGGTCGTCGACGAGCCCGAGGACTCGCCGAAGCGGCTCGAGGAGCCATTCGAGCACTTCGTCGAGTACGAGAAGGACGAGTGGATCTCTTTCATCGTCGGCCCGGAGAACCCGGACTTCGTGCCGATCGATCAGATCTCGCCAAACCTCATCAAGTCGATCACGACCACCGAGGACGGCGCGTTCTACCGCCACCACGGCTTTCTGCCGAGCGAGTTCCGCACCGCGCTGGTCCGCGACCTCCAGGCGGGCAGGTTCCGCTACGGCGCGTCGTCGATCACGATGCAGATGGTCAAGAACGTGCTGCTCTATCGCGAGAAGACGCTCGCGCGAAAGCTCCAGGAGCTGTTCCTGACCTGGCACGTCGAGCACGTGCTGACCAAGGATCGGATCCTCGAGATCTACTTCAACGTGATCGAGTACGGGCCGGGCCTCTACGGCATCGGGCCCGCCGCACGGCACTACTTCGGCAAGGAGCCGCGCGATCTCAACCCGGTCGAGGCGGCGTTCTTCTCGTCGATCCTGCCGAACCCCAAGGCACGCTACAAGCAGTACTGCCAGGGCACCCTGACCAAGTGGACCACCGCGAAGATCCAGCGAATCCTCGGCATCATGTGGAAGCGCGACAAGCTGACGCAGGAGGAGTACTACCAGGCCATGTCGACGCCGCTCGTGTTCATGAAGGACGGCAGCGAGACCGAGCAGCAGTGCATGAAGCGGGTGAAGGAAGCGATCAAGAATGCGGTCTCTACCAATCCGCTCAAAAAGTAGTAAGACGAGGGCGATGCAGCGGCTGGTGCTCCTGTTCGTGCTCGCGTTCGCGGCGCCCGTCTATGCCGAGGCGGTGACGCAGCCGCAGCCGGCGCCGATGACCGAACGCCCCGAGGCGCAGCGCGGGCCGATCGGCCGCTCCGGGTTCTGGACGAACCCGTACCCCGCGAAGGGTGGCGCCTATCGCTGGCGGATGATGGCCGTCGGCGGCGGCTTCCTCGTCGCGACCGGCTACCTGATGTGGCGCCTGGTCAAGAAGGCCGCTGCCGAGCGCGCCGCGCGGCGCCCGTAACGCTCGCGGCGCTCTCGCCCTTTTCTTGTCCCTCGTCGGTGGTGGCGCGACCCTGGGTCGCATGCGCGCCCCCCTCGCTCTGGCCCTCGCGCTCGCGGCGGTGCCCACGTCGGCGCGCGCCGACGTCAGCATCGGCGCGGCGGTCGGCGCCGGCGCGCAGGGCGCCGCGACCTACGGTGCGCTCGATCTGCGCTTCGATGCCGTGTGGCGCGATGTCCGCATCGGCCTCGGTGCGCGTGGCGTGTGGGACGACGCCGAGCTCCGGACCCGCGACTGGAGTGGGGCCGGCAGCCTCCTCACGCTCGTCCGCGAGCTCGAGGCCGCGCGCGAGGTCGGCGGCATTCGCCTCGCCGTCGCCGCCGGTGGGCTCGCGCCCGCGCACGTCGGGCACCTCGTCGATGGCTATCGCGTCGCGCTCGACGACCGGTTCCGCACCGGCGTGCGAGTCGCCGCGCAGCGCGCCGACGATCTCGACGTCAGCGCCGAGCTCGACGACGTGCTCGACCCCGCGCTCGTCGCGCTCGGTGGCCGCTACGCGATGGCGCCACCGTGGGCGATGCACGCCGCACTCGCGATCGACCCGCGCGCGCCCGCGATGGACGGTAGCCACACGGTCACCGCGATCGAGGCCGGCGCCGAGCGGCGCTGGCAGGCCGATCGCGCGCGCCTCGATCTCGGCGTCTCGGTCATCGCCGAGCTGTCGTTCGGCGCCTCGGCTGCCGCGTTTGCCGATGCCGCGATCGAGCGGCGCGGCATCCGGCTCACCGCCCGCGCCGACGTCCGCGCCGGCACCGGCACCGCGGGCTCGCTGTTCGGCCCGCTCTACCGCATCGAGCGGCTCGCGCACGAGGGCCGCGCGAGACTGTGGGATCGCGCGCAGGCCGGCGAGCTCGACGGTGCGAGTGCCGGCTTCGCGCTCGGCGCCGCGGCCTCCGCGGGCTGGCTCGAGCTCGGCGCGCGCCGGCGCCCGGGCCTCGGTGGCCTCGCGTTCGCGAGCGGTGGCGCGCCGATGGGGCGCTGGGTCCAGGCCGGCATGTGGGCCGCGCTCGGCACCGACGATGCCGCCGGCGCCGCCGAGCTGCGCGTCGCGTGGGCGGCCCGCCTGTTCAGTGCGCTACAGGCCGCGCGCATCTATCGCCTCGACGCGATGGCTCCCGCGGCGGTGTGGAGCGTGACCGCGTGGTTCGGCGCGACGAGCCGGTGATCGCGAGCGCGCGTGATACGGTCGGCGTCGCCAACCTGCCTCGGAGATCCGCATGTTCCGCTTCGATCCGTACGCCGAGCTGTCCACGCTGAAGACGGTCGGCAGCTTCCAGCTCACCAGCACCGACCTCGTCCACGGCCAACCGCTCGCACGCGCCCAGTGGGGCCAGGCCGGCGGTGGCAGCGATACCTCGCCGCAGCTGTCGTGGAGCGGCTTCCCGGCCGAGACGAAGAGCTTCGCCGTCACCTGCTACGACCCCGATGCGCCGACCGGCTCCGGCTACTGGCACTGGGCGGTCTTCAACATCCCGGCGAGCGTGACCGCGCTGGTCGCCGGTGCGGGAACCGCGGAGAGCACGTCGCTGCCGCGCGGCGCCGTGACGCTACCAAACGAGGCACGTCAGCCCGCGTACATCGGTGCGGGGCCGCCGCCCGGCACCGGCGTTCACCGCTACTTCTTCGTCGTCCACGCGGTCGACGTCGCCACGCTCGACATCGATCCGCAGTCGACGCCGGCCGTGCTCGGCTTCAACCTGCACTTCCACACGCTCGCCCGCGCGATCCTGATGGGGACCGGCGAGGGATAGCCCCGGCTGCGGTCCCCGCCAGCACATAAGGTCTAATAAATGAGTCCTTGTCCTTCCTAAGGGCTCATATATAATGCCTTCGTGAGGACGCCGCTGCACGACATCCTGCCGCCTCCCCTCCGGCGGGGGCTGGCGAAGTTCGGCCAGGACCTGGCTCTCGTGCGCCGCAAACGTCGGCTGACCGTGCAGATGATGACCGAACGCGTCGGGATCTCGAAGGCGACTTACCTTCGCGTCGAGCGTGGCGATCCGACGGTCGCCATGGGCGCGTACGCCATGACGATGTACGTGCTCGGGTTCGGCGACGTCCTCGCCGGGATCGTTGACCGCAAGGTCGACGACTTGGGACTCCAGCTCGACGAGGAACACGTGCCGAAGCGCGTGCGGAGGCGTTCGCCACGGTGAAGCGCTCCGTCGAGGTTTACTGGGGAACCGGCGTCAGGGTCGGGACGTTGCACCACGACGCCCATGGTGCGCGCGAGAGCTCGGCGTTCGAGTACGTCGACGCGTGGCTTCACGATCCCGAGCGATTCGCGATCGATCCGTCTCTGCGCCTGGTCACCGGCCCCCAGTTCCACCGCAAGGGTCGGGATGGTTCCGCGTTCGCCGGAGCGATCGCCGATACCGAGCCCGACGGCTGGGGGCGCCGCGTGATCTTGCGCGACCACGCGAAGCGCCGGGAGCAGGCGCGCCGCGCCGGACGACCGGTCGATACACGCCCGCTCGACGACCTCGACTATCTGCTTGCGGTCGACGACGCGAGCAGGGTCGGTGCTCTGCGGTTTCGCGACGCCGAGGGCATCTTTCTTCGCGCGTCGGAACCGGGCCGGCGGACCGCACCGCCGCTTGTCGAGCTCGCGAGCCTGTTCGCGGCGACGCGTGCGGTCGAGACGAACACCGAGACCCTGGCCGATCTAGCGTATCTCCGCGGCCGAGGCACGTCGCTTGGCGGCCTGCGGCCGAAGTGCACCATCGTCGATGACGGCGGCCAGATGTCGCTCGGCAAGTTTGCGAGCGTCACGGACGAGCGCGCGGTGACCAAGGGCGAGGTGCTCGCTCTTCGGCTCGCGGCGCGCGCAGGGATCACCGCCGCGGAGGCGCGCCTCGTCGATGCCGGCGGAACACCGGTTGCGCTGATTCGCCGGTTCGATCGTGCCAGGGATGGGACGCGCATTGGTTACATCTCGGCCGCGACGCTCCTCGGGGTCGATCCCGCCGACGCGGCGGTTCACACGTACACGGAGGTCGTCGACGCACTCCGCATCCATGGCAGCGACGTGCGTCGCGATCTCGAGGAGCTCTGGCGCCGCATCGCGTTCTCGATCCTGATCACCAACGTCGACGACCACCTCCTCAACCTCGGATGTTTGTCCGAGTCCGACGGACGTTGGCGGCTCGCACCCGCATTCGATCTCAACCCGTTTCCTGATCGAGTCCGCGAGCTGAAGACCTGGATCTCCGAGGAGACCGGGCCTGACGCGGCGATCGCCGCGCTCCTCTCGGTGCGTCCATACTTTCAGCTCCGGCCACCACGCGCGGCACAGATCCTCGGCGAGGTCGAGGCCGCGGTGGCGCGATGGCGCGACGAGGGGCGGGCGCTCGGCATGACGGACACGGAGCTCGACGCGTTCGCGGAGGCGTTCGAGCACGGCGAGCGCCAAGCCGCGCGCGTCGCGGCGAGTGGTCCCTAGTTGATGCCGATGCGCACGAGCAGGCCGTGGATGATCGTCGTCCCGCGGACCTCGTCGATCAGGTCATCGAGCTTCGAGATGCCGGTGAACGCGGCGAACCGGCGCAGCAGGTCGGCGGCCTGCGCGGCCTTGCGGATACCGAGCAGCTCGAACAGGTGCGGCCGGCCGCTCTTGTAGAGGCGGTCGTCGAGGTGCTTCCAGACGTCGAGGTGCGCGGGCTCCTGGAGCGGCCAGGTCGGGACCTTGCCCGCGGTCGAGTGCGAGCGCTCGAGGATCACGTTGACGGCGTGGCGCGCGGCCTCGTTCGCGCCCTCCATCGACGCCAGATCGGTGTACGTGCGGACGTAGTCCGACGCGAGCACGAGGTTGTCGATCGCGGTGCCGGGCTCGGGGCGCAGCGCCCACGCACCGGGCGGGTGAACGAGCAGACGCGACGTGTTCTTCGGCGGCACGCCTGCGGAGTAGTCGAGATCGTCGTCGAGGTGCCAGCTGTGCAACAGCTCGTCGCGCAGGATGTCCTCGCCGGGCGCGCTGCCGTTGAGGGCCGCCTTGAGCTGCTCCCAGACCTCCTTGGCGATCTCGTCGGGCGTACACTGCTTCGCGGTCTTGGGGATGAACGTGCCGGGCGTATCCCAGTCGGAGATGTCGACCGAGATCAGGCCGCCGACCTCGCCGGGGCCGTAGGTCTTGCGGAACAGGCCGAGGTCGCGCCAGAACTGCGGCTGCGAGATCGTGGTCAGGGCCCACGGCGAGTCGGGATAGAACGTGTGACCGCGGACGAGCGGCACGTCCTCGTAGAGGAAGTACTGGATGCCGACCATCCAGGAGACGAGCTGGTCGAGGTTCGCGGCGCGCAGGCGCTGGAGGGCCGGATCGGCGGCGGCCATCTGCGGCGTGATCATCGTGGTCACGCCGTCGAGGGGTACGGCGAGCACGTAATAGTCGGCGGTCGCGGTCGCGCCGGTCGCGAGCGTGATGCCGCTGATCCGGTTGCCGGCCATCTCGATCGAGGCGATCGGCGAGCCGGCGTGCAGCGTGACGCCGCGCGCCTGCAGGTGCGCGATCCACGGGTCGAACCACATCTCGCTCGTCGGGCCGCCCATCGTACGGTCGTTGTTCACGCCGTTGTTCGCGTAGTCGAGGATGAGCTGCATCGAGATCGTGCCGACGGTGCGCGCCGAGCCGCGCTTGGGATCCATCGCGACCATCGTGCG